>JAUVBS010000526.1 GCA_030591105.1 bacterium
ACGCCTACAAATCGATCATGGAATCGTTCGTCCATGCTGGGATCCCCAACCGCGTCGAAGTCGAGAAGATCTGGGTCGATTCGGAGAGCCTCGAGGGTCGCGAGGTGGGCGATCAGCGTCTGGCCGAGATCTTCGCCGATTGCCACGGTATCCTGGTGCCGGGCGGTTTCGGCGAACGCGGTATCCAGGGCAAGATCAACGCGGTCCGGTACGCCCGCGAACGCCGGATCCCGTTCCTCGGCATCTGCCTCGGCCTGCACTGTGCGATGATCGAGATCGGGCGCGATTTGGCGGGACTGGAGATGGCCAACAGCGCCGAGTTCGATCCGGCCACGCCGCATCCGGTCATCCACCTGATGGAAGAGCAGAAGGGGATCGTCAACAAGGGGGGCACCATGCGGCTGGGGGCCTACCCGTGTCATCTGAGTGAGGGTTCGCTGGCGTACCGCTGCTACGGAACCCGCGAAATCAGCGAGCGCCACCGGCACCGTTACGAGGTGAATAACACCTACCGCGACGCCTTCGCCGCGGTCGGCGTCGCCTTCAGTGGGTTGTCCCCCGATGGGGAGCTAGTCGAGATCCTCGAACTGGAGGATCACCCGTTTTTCGTGGCGATCCAGTTCCATCCCGAGTTGAAATCGCGGCCGCGTCGGCCACACCCTCTGTTCCGCGAACTGGTCGCTGCCGCGGTGACCCATCAGCAACAGGCGCGCGCGGCGGCGTCGGCTTGACCGTGCAGACGCCGAGCGACGGAGGAACCATGCAGCCCATCGTGACCGTTCAGATCGCCGACCATCAGATCGGTCCGGACCATCCTCTCTATGTGATCGCCGGTCCCTGCGTGCTCGAGGACGCCGACGAGATGCTGTACGTAGCGGGCGAATTGGCCGGCCACTGCCGCGCGCTCGGGCTCGGTTACTGTTTCAAAGCGAGTTACCTGAAAGATAACCGCACCAGTGGTAAGTCGTACCGTGGTCCGGGGCTCCAGGAAGGGTTGCGGCTGCTCGAACGCATCGCCACTGAACACGGTGTGCCGGTCTTGACCGATATCCATCATCCGGACGACGCAGCGGCGGTGGCCGAAGTCGCCAGCGTTCTGCAGATCCCGGCTTTTTTGTGCCGCCAGACCTCATTGCTCGAGGCCGCCGGTCGCACCGGCCGGGTGGTCAACGTCAAGAAGGGGCAATTCCTCGCCGCCGAGGACCTGGGGCACGCCGTGGACAAGCTGGCGGCGGTCGGTTGCGCGGACGTGCTGCTGACCGAGCGGGGTAGTTTTTTCGGCTACCGCGATCTGGTGGTCGATTTTCGGGCCATCGCAGTGATGCATTCCCTCGGCAGGCCGGTGGTGTTCGACGCGACCCATTCGGTTCAATCGCCCGGCAGCACGGGCCAGACCACCGGCGGGCGGCCCGAGCTGATCCCGCTGCTGGCTCGCTGCGGTGTGGCGGCGGGTGCGGACGCACTGTTCGTCGAAGTCCACCCCGAACCGGCAAGGGCGCTCAGCGACGCCGGCAGCCAAATGCCGCTGGCGCGCTTCGCACCGCTGATCGGCGCACTCAGCCGGTTTCGCGTCCAGTACCAGGAGGCGATCCGGTGAACGATCGACCCTGGCCGCC
>JAUVBS010000201.1 GCA_030591105.1 bacterium
ATTGGCTCGGGAGGCATGGGGTAAGACACGACTATGTCTGGCGCGGCCAGTTCGTCAACAATATGCAGGCACCCTGCCGACCAGACCTGAGCAAACCGGTGAGCGATGGCTTTGTTGTCTTTGGTACTCATTTTATAACCTCCGTCGAAATGAGGTGTCCTCGCACGAGGCAGTCTAACGCTATCGAGTCAAGCTGCACTCGCGATAGCCTGCTCGATGACAGCGATCGGGAATGGCTTCCCGTGAGCTGGGTACACCGTCGAGGCGCCGAGTTCTATCAGCATTTTCCAGCTCGTTACAACTGCGGCTGGATCGTCCGCAAAGATGGGTAGGCCTGGCGACAGACGTAACGGAAATTTGTTCATGGCCAGGTCGCCCACAAAGGCCTCTCCGGTATCCAGCAACACGGTCACCGACCCCGAGGAATGGCCCGGCGTGTGGAGAACCCGGCCGGGTATGCCGAAATCCACCAGCGAGAGACCATCGTCTCCCAAGGCGAGGTCCACTTTCGCCGTGGGGACCTTGATCAGTGGCATGAAGATCTTCAGCAGCGCAGCGAAAGTCTTTCCCCAAGGTGTAACTCCAGGGGGAAGTGGTGTCAGCGAGTTCTCCAGCAAGTGAGCTTCGGCACGATGCATGGCGAGCGTCGCGCCGGTCAACGACTTGATCTCCCTGGCCGAACCGATGTGGTCCCAGTGACCGTGAGTCAAAACAACGAGTTTCACGTCGTGGGGGTTGATCCCTGCCGTCTCTAGAGCGCGGGCAAAAACCCCAACCTTCTTCGGCTCACCCGCGTCGACAGCGATGACACCGTCGCCCTTCAAGAGGTAACACTGACCGAACCCGAGCGAGATGGTGACTATATCGACATTCATCTGCGGTTATTCTCCCTTGGTGATCCGGTTCAGCGTGGAGCCAGCGTAAAGTATACAGACCAATCTACCCGATTCCGCGGCGCCAGCCCATGTGCACTTGGCCGATGCCGGCTCGGTTCCGTCGAATGTGACGATTAACTGTCGCGAAATTTCACACCCCCGGTCAGACTCGGGGGTAAGCTGCTTCGCCGCACCGGCAGCGTCTGGTTCTTAACTTTCAATATATCAGTGTTTTAACGTCGCAGCGAGTGAGTTCGGCCTGGCAGCCTGACCGGGAACGGACGTTGCAATAGGCCACAGTATGGAATCGCCGAGGACGATGCGGAAGGCTTGGCCCGATAGGTGGCGCAGGCCCTCGTTGAGCCGGTCTATATGGCCAGTTCGGGTGCCGGTTTGGGTACCGGTCTGGGCGCTCGCCTGGGCGTTGGTCTGGGTGATGATCGCCGGCTACGGCCCGTTGGCGGTAACCGCCGCGGCGGCCGATGGACCAGTCGCTGTGCCGGCCGACGGACCGACGGCGCCGTCACAGTCTGCCGCCAGCCCGGTCAGCGCGGCTACGTCCTCCCCCCTCGTCCTCGAATCGATCCAGCTACAGGGTACCGAACGGACGCCGCTCAGTACCGTGCTGCTCTATTTACCGCTGGAGCCTGGCGAGGCGGTGGACCAAGCCGGCCTGGTCGCGGCGGTCGACGAGCTGCGGCGTAGCGCGCTGTTCGCCCGCGTCGCCTTCTTCACAAAACCGGGCTCCGAGCGTGGGCGTCTTATACTCGTGCTCGAGGTCACGGAGCATCGCTTCGATGTGCGTTTTGGTGTCGGTAACACCGATCTGGACGGCTGGTACCTGATCCCGGTCATGCTCGCGGCTGACAACCTGTTCGGCCACGGCGAGCGTATCGATCTGCAGTGGCGATTCGGTTTCCGGCAAAACGGGTTTCTGCTGAACTTCGCCGTGCCCCGTTTCGGCGACGGCCGCAACTATTGGGGTACCAGCCTCGGAGTCCTCCAGACCGATCGGCCCTATTACTTCGACGGCGTCGAGTTTCGCCACCGCGTCGATTTCGGCAACCTCGGATTCGCGCTCGGTCGGCGGTTGACCGGAGCTTGGACCGGCGAGGTCGCCCTCGCCTTCGAAAAAGTCGACGCCGACTCGACATCGACGGCCAACAACGATGCACCGGGCGGCGGGATTCACGACGGAGACGTGATCGATTTCGACATCTTGCCGCCGGCGATCCAGGCCGGCGTCGGTGTGCAGCGGCGCACGATCGCCCGGGTCGATCTGCGCCTCGACTCTCGCAGTAAAGCGACCGTCGCCGGCTCTCCAGTATCCGGCTTCTGGGGCCGCCTGAAGATGGAGCACTTCTTCCAGGGAACGGAGAGTTTTTCAGCGGTCAACGTCGATCTACGTGGTTACCGCAGCCTGGCAGGCGGCATCGTGGCCGGACGGGCCCGCGCCGCGGCAGTCGGAGAGAACGCCGCGTTCTACGACCGCCTCTACCTCGGCGGTATGTATACCGTACGCGGCTTCCCCACCAATTCGCTCTCGGCACCGGGCGGCGATACCGGGCTCTGGAACGCCTCGGCCGAATACCGCGGGCCGATCATCGGCCGCGGTCCAACGGCGCGTCTGGGTGGGGTGCTGTTCATCGACACCGGCGCCAGCGGCGGCGGCGGTTTCTCACAGTTCACGGGCGTGTCGGCGGGCGCCGGGTTCGGCGTGCGCTTACGCTTCTGGTGGCTCGGCTGGCTCGGTCTCGACGTCGGCTTCCCCTTGACCACTTCGCCTGTCGACGAGGCATTTCACGTCAACGCAACTCTCGGGTGGTCGTTCTGATGCGGGCCGCACACGACACCCGGCGCCGTCCAGTGCGTAGTCGCTGGAACCGGCCGAGCAATCGCTGGAGCCGGCCGAACAAACTGTGCCTGCTGATCGCAATCCTCACCGCCTCGATCGCCTTCGCGGCCGACAACGTGGTCGACGACGGCGTCCGCGTCGTGAGTGTTGCACCAGCACGCGTCGGCGACCTGGTGGTCTGCCGGTTGGCGACCGAAGGTCTGCCCGGCGCGAAGCTGTTGCAGTCCATGCGCAGCGGGCTGGTTTCGGCCATCGATCTCGACCTCGCTCTGCTCGATGGACGCGATAAAGTCGTCGGTGAAAACCGCGTCTCCCTGCAGCTGGCATTCGACCTGTGGGAAGAGGTTTTCGCGGTGCGTGACCGCGATCGCGAGAACCGCTTCGCCAGTTATGACGACCTGTTGCGATTCCTCTCGTCGCTGGATCGGATTCCAGTCGCCCCGGTCTCGCTACTCGATCCGAAGAGTCGTTACCGCGTGCAGATCGGTCTGCGGCTACACCCCATCGCACCGAGCCAGCGCGACCGCGTCGAGGAAGCCATCGCCGGCGACCGGTATCGGCTCGGCAAAACCGAATACCGACAAGAGGCGACCGTCAGCCTGGGACGCCTGATTCGTCTCTTCTACCAGAAGGACGGCGACAGCGACTGGGTTGGCGAAGCCCGGTCGGTCTGGTTCACGTTGGAGGAGCTACCCGATGCGCAGGATTAGCACCCAACTGGCCGTGGCGTTTCTGGTCGCAGCATTGCTGCCGGCCATCCCGCTTTCACTCGTGGTCCACGACCTGCTCGAACGCCGCTTCGGACCGTCGCTCGCCGTGCCGCTCGAGGAGGCGCTCGAGGCGGGCCTCGCCGAGTCACGTCGGTCCCTTCATCGGGAAAAGCAGGCGCTACAGGCGCGTGCGGAGCAGATCGCCGCGTCAGCGCCTGCCGCCGTACCGCCTGTCGCAACACCGCCCACCGCGTCAGCGCCCGCCGCAGCACCACCCACTGCAGCACCACCTGCCGCAACCGGCACGCCCGATCTTACCGGTAAGACGGTTGCGGACCGGCGCCAGCCCACTCTGGTGTTGCTCGACGACGAAGGGGTCATCGTACCTGCAGGACCTGAACGACCGGAGCTCGCCGCCCGCACACACGAGGCGCTTGCCGGCTGGTCCGCACCGGACGGCAGCGCCGGTCGCGACACCTCGCGCGACGACCTCGCCATCGGCGAGCCGTTCCGCATCGGCGATCTGCTGGTCGCGCCCGTGTTCACTGCTGACCACGTGACGATGCTCGTCGCTCAACCATTACCAACGGGTATGGTCGACCGGGCCGCCCGCCTGACCGAAGGCCTCGCTCTGTTACACGCGGTGGAGCAGGAACGCGGCCGCATCGTGCTCGGTTTTCTTGGCCCTTTCCTGGCGATCTACGGGCTATTGATTCTGCTGGCGCTGGGCCTGGGCACGCTACTCGCGCGACGGATTGTCCGACCTCTCGAAGCGTTGGTCGCGGCGACCCGGCGTGTCGGCCGCGGCGATCTCGACACACCGGTTGCGATCGCAGCGCCGGGAGAAGTCGGCGATCTGGTGCGCGCGTTCGACGAGATGGTCAGCCGACTGAGTACCCAGCGACGGGAGCTGGCGCGGCTCGAGCGCATGGCAGCCTGGCGCACGATGGCGCGTACGCTGGCCCACGAGGTCAAGAATCCGCTGACCCCTATCTTGCTCGCCGTCCAGGAGACGCGGGACAGCTACCGCGGCGACGACATCAGCTACGCCGCGCTACTGGACGAGTGTGCGGAGATCGTACGCGAGGAAGTCGAGAGCTTGCGGCACCTGGTCAGTGAGTTCGGCGAGTTCGCCCGGCTACCGCGACCGCAACCGCAACCAGGCGATCTGGCCGAACTCATGCGCGATCTCGCCGCACTCTACGGCGAAAAACGGCTGGTGATCGCGCTACCCTCGGGCCGTACGACCGAGAGCTGGTTCGACGGCGCGGCTCTGCGGCGAGCACTGATCAATTTGATCGACAACGGTTTGACCGCGTGCCGCGAAGC
>JAUVBS010000528.1 GCA_030591105.1 bacterium
GAGATTCCTGCGGCTTGCCATGAGGCACGCTCCCGGGCAGCGTGGGGTAACGACCTGACCGATTCGACCGGGATCACTGCCGAACCCCCAGGTCACGGGGCTCGACAAGTACGTAGTTCTCCACTGGTCCGGTCCTGATCAAGAAAGACAGGGGCTCGCGCCGGGCGGCGAACTGCTGCCGCAGCCGCTCGTAGCCCGCCAGGTCTCCGATCTCCTGTCCATCGATGGCAACCAGCACGTCTCCGGGGCGGATACCGGCTTCCGCCGCGGGCTGGTCTTCGTCGATCGCGACCACGATCACACCGCTGGTCGCGTCGACTCCCAACGCCTCCTTGAGCCGCTTGACGCGTTTGGCGCCACTCGCGACGGAGGCGACTTCCATACCGAGCCAGAAACTGATCTCGTCGGCCAGCTGTTGCGGCAGCTCGGCGAGATCGGTCAGCTCGACCGTCAGTGTCAGATCGACGCTGCCGCGGACCACTTCGCACTCGATCGCCTCGGCCAACGGTGCGTCGGCCACCAGGAATTGTAACTGGCGGCGATCCAGTACTTCGTGTCCATCCAAGCGTACGATCACATCGCTCACCTGCACACCGGCACGCGAAGCCGGTGAGTTCTCCTCGACGTGGAGCACCTCCGCCCCAGCTTGCGGCCGGCCGGCCTGCTCTTCACCGACGACGGTCAGCACGTCACGGGTGCGCACACCCAGATAGCCGCGGACCACGCGGCCTTTATCGCGTAATTGTTCGTAGATCCGTCGCACCAGGTTGCTCGGCACGGCGAATCCGATACCCTGTCCCGCAGCGTTGATGGCGGTATTGACGCCGATCACGAGCCCATTGACGTCAACCAGAGGACCGCCGCTGTTGCCGAAGTTGATCGAGGCGTCGGTCTGGATGAAATCCTGGTAACGCGGTGTCTGGCCGGCAATGACCAGGTCGCCGCGCCCCTTGGCGCTTACCACGCCGACCGTCAGACTCCCCTCCAGATGGCCGAACGGGTTACCCACTGCGATGGCCCAGTCGCCCACCTCGACCGCATCGGAATCAGCGAACCTGAGTTGCGGCAGCGCGCGGGCGCCTGGATCGATCCGGATCAACGCCAGATCGGTGTTGGGATCGCTCCCGACCAGCTCGGCACGGTATTCCCGTCTCTCGCCCGAGAAGCGTACGAATATCGCATCGGCTCCGGCGATGACATGGTGGTTGGTCAAAATGTCACCGCTGACGTTCACGACGAACCCCGATCCTGTACCTGGGTTCTCGAAGCGGTTGCCCGATCCACCCTCCTCGTCGCCGAAGAACTGGCGGAACATCTCCTGCAGCGGAGAAGTGTCCACACCTCCCTGGGTGACCGAGCGAATGGTGCGGATATTGACCACGGCGGGGCGTACGGTGCGGCCCACAGCGACGAACGGCGAGCGCACGGTATCGGCGGCTGCCGCGGGTCCAAACCCAGCGATCAGCACACCGATTACAGCCAGCAGCCAGAGTACCGCAGCCGCCAGCCGGACCTCAGCCGCCGACACACCAGCGCGTACCAGCGGATAGGCACGAACCGTGTCGGACGGGTAACGGACCGACACGCCGACAACGGACCGTA
>JAUVBS010000383.1 GCA_030591105.1 bacterium
CGATTGACCGACGGTTTGCGCGGCACGATTGATCACCGCGACGGTCACTGGACCGGTTTCGAAGGTGTCGACCTGATCGCGGTGATCGATCTCGGTGAGCAGACAGTCGTGCACGAAATGAGCGCCGGTTTCTTGCAGCGCTCCGCCGCCTGGATCTTCCTGCCGCGCGAGGTGGAGTTCGCTGTGTCGGGCGACGGCGAATCGTTCACCGTCGTCGGCTTGGATGACCATGAAATCTCTGGCCGCCGGTCGGACCGCAAGGTCGAGGAATTCAAGATTGCGGTCTCGGGTCTGGCCGCCCGCTACGTACAACTACGCGCCCGCAACCTCGGCCTCTGCCCGGCCTGGCACCCAGGTGCCGGCAAGCCGGCCTGGCTCTTTTGCGACGAGATCGTGGTGCGGTAAGGTTCAGCAGCGGCGAGGCTCCCCGCTGATCAGCAACCAAAAGGACCCCCCGGGGGGTCTTTTCGTACCGACGCCAGCAATCTTCGCATCAGGATTCAGTGCCACCACCAGTACCGATCTCCCCCGGCAGTGGGAACCAGCGCAGGCGTTCCTGCTCGGCGCTAGCGAGCCGTGGCGATCCGCTAGCGGGCGCCGTCGGCTCGGCGTCGGGTTGTTGTGCTCGCTCCGCCGCCACGTCGCATATACGCCGCGCCACTTCGAGGTAGTCGTCGAGCACGCTTTCGGGCTCGGTCTGGTGGCGGGAGCGGTATTCGAGTCGGCCGGAGTCGTAGCTCACATCGTGCAGGCTGAGCGGTGCGTCGAGGCGCTGACGGTGGTTCCGCCAGACTCCGGTGTCCGGATCGAACGTGTAGTCGGGTAGCAGGCACCAACCCAGATCAGCCACCAGGCGCACCGCTTCGAGGATATAGCGGAACATGCGCTCGCTGATGAAGTAGTTGAAGTTCACACGCACCCAGCCCGGCTTGAGCCCTTCGTGCCCGCACTCGATCGCCTCGCGGAACTCCTCCGAACGCGCCAGGTCGATTCCCAGTAGCCGGTGGCCGTACGGGCCGGCGCACGAGCAACCACCGCGCGCCTGGATCCCGAACAGGTCGTTCAACAGCGCGACCACGAAGTTGTGGTGCAGCATGCGATCGCCGTTGCGGATCACGAAGGAAACGATCGACAAGCGGTGGGCGGTCAGATTACCCAGGACCTCGATGTTACGGTCGCGCGACCAGGACTCGATGGCGCGCAGGACCAACGAGCGCTCGCGTTCGGCAATGGCTTCTTCGCCGACGGCGCTCTTGAGCTGGAAGACCATGCCGGCCCGGATCGCCTCGATGATCGCCGGGGTGCCTCCTTCTTCGCGATGGACCGGGTCGTCGAGGTAAGCGTGGCCGTCAGAACTGACATAGCTCACGGTGCCGCCGCCGGGGATCGTTGGTACCCGATTGCGCAGCAACTCTTTCTTGACCACCAGGACACCGGGCGTTCCCGGCCCGCCGATGAACTTGTGCGGCGAGATGAACAGCGCATCCTTGTAGGCCCCCGGATCGACGCCTTCGGGTGCGTTCATATCGATCTTCACGTAGGGCGCCGCGGCGGCGAAATCCCACATGGCCAGCGCGCCATGCCCATGAAGCAGCGCCGAGATGGCAAAGGTCTCCGAGACGATACCGGTCACATTCGAGGCAGCGGAGAAGCTGCCGATCTTCAGCGGTCGGTCGTCATACCGCGTCAGTTCACGTTCGAGTTGCTGCCTGTCGATCAGACCGTCCTGATCCTCGGCGATCACCACGACATCGACCAGCGACTCGCGCCACGGCAGCTCGTTGGAGTGGTGTTCGTAGGGCCCGATGAACACCACCGGCCGCTGGTCCGGCGGGATGTGCGAGGCGAGGTCGTAGCGGGCATCGAGATCGGCCGGTAGCCGCAGATTCATCGCGTCGATCAGCTTGTTGATCGCACCGGTGGCTCCCGAACCGCAGAAGATCACAACATCGTCGTCGCCGCAACCGCAAGCGGCGTGGATGATCGCCCGGGCTTCCTCCCGGAAGCGGGTGGTCTGCAGACCGGTGCTCGACGTTTCGGTGTGGGTGTTGGCGTAGAGCGGCAGTACCTCATCGCGGATGAAGTCCTCGATGAAAGCGATCGAACGGCCACTGGCTGTGTAGTCCGCGTAGGTGAGCCGCCGCGGTCCGTACGGTCCGTCGATGACCCGGTCACCGCCGATGACCGCCTCGCGGATGGTTTCGAGCAGGCGTTCGGTACGGTCGTTCATGGCGTCCTTTGTTGGCCGGTAAGGTCTATCTGGTTTGGCTCTATGTGGCCGTGTTATTGGCCGAATCGGTCCGTAGATCGGTTCGACCGTATGATAACGCCATCTACTCTTCGTCGACCACGACCGGTTTGACCTTCCAGATCTCATCGCAGTACTGCTGCATCGCGCGGTCCGACGAAAAGAAACCGCAACGCGCGGAATTGAGTATCGACATGCGCGTCCAGCGCTCGCGGTCGCGGTACGCGTTTTCTACCGCGTCCTGGCAGTCGACGTAGGTTCGGTAGTCCGCCAGCAACAGGTACTCGTCGTGGTTCAGCAGTGAATCGACGATCGGTCGGAACAGATCACCGTCACCCGCAGAAAAGACACCGTCGGCGATGGCGTCGATCGCTTGCTTGAGCTCGCCGTCCTCCTCGTAATACCGGCGCGGGTCGTAGCCGTCCTCTTTCAGCTTGAACACCTCGTCGGTGGTCAGCCCGAACAGGAAAAAGTTCTCCTCGCCGACGTGCTCACGAATCTCGATGTTCGCGCCGTCGAGGGTGCCGGTGGTCACCGCACCGTTGAGCGCAAATTTCATGTTGCCCGTACCCGAGGCCTCCTTACCAGC
>JAUVBS010000062.1 GCA_030591105.1 bacterium
CGTGCAGTCGCGCAGCCACGGCGAAGCGTTGCTGCTGTAGACAGCTCCACCGTGGTAGCCGTTCACCGGACTGGCGTAGTGACCGCCCAGACAGTCGTGGAATTCGATTCCGTCGATACCACCGAAATCACCGGCACCCGGGAAGAACCGCACCGCGCTCGCCATTCCGTGTAACCGTGTGGGGAAGGCGACACGGTCGCGGAGTGTGAAGTCCTCGTTCCAGCCGCCATAGATCTGGACGGTCGAACCGACGGTCACGGTCTCCTCGTAGTCGCCACCGGCCACCAAGACCGAGTCGAGACCAGTGCAGGCAAGCACCGCATCGGAAATAGTATGAGCGGCGGTCGCCGGGGTATCAAACGGCGGCGTATTGCTACCCGCAGCCGAAACGTAGCGTACCCGGTGGCCGATGATGATGATCGGGTTGGGTGTAAATCCGAATCCGTAGTCGGTCCCTTCGGTGGGGATGAGCATGAGGCTCCCGGAAGTCGTCGCCTCGTTGGGCACCGCCCAGACGTACAGGCCGTCGTTCGGTACATCGAGCGCCACCGGCCAGTCGTGACAACCGTCAAACGGGCTGAACCAGATATCCAAGTTCGCCACCGGTTCGCCGAACGTGAGCCAAGTAATATCGTGGTCGGTGTCGCCGTAGATCGGATCGAAGCCAGCGGGCGACATCACGACAATCTGTGCGGGCGGCGGCGTGTATTCCAACTGCGTCGCATAGCTGCCGATCGAAGCGGCACCGTACTGGATGTAGCCGAATCCGTAGACACCCCAATCGAGGCCCCAGGAGTTCTTGATGATCCACGCCCCGCGATCGTCGCAGCGCCCGTCGTCGTACCCCACGATCAACACGCTGTGATTGATCTCGCCGCCCATCACGTCGAAACAGCCGCCCGAATAGTCTTGCAGGTAGCTCCCGCCACAGATCGACGTGCAGACCGGGCCGATTTGCAGCGCGGCCTTGATCTGGTCGACGTCGTTGGCGACGGAGTGCCAACCGGTGATGAACCCGTAGGGAAAGTAGTCGGTCTCGCTGCACGGGACGGCCGGAGGATCGAGTCCCTGGTACGGCTCACAATCTTCGCGCACTGCTCCGTAGTCGTTGAATACGGAATAGGCAGCACCGGTCCAACCGCCACCACAGCCGGCACCGTACTCGTTGCACGAGATGACCTGCTGCTCGGAGAGATCGAGCTCACGGTTGTAGTAGATCTTGACGAAGGACTCCAGCTCGGCAGTGGCCGAGAAGGCCCAGCACGAACCGCAACTACCCTGGTTTTTTACCGGCGTCACCCCACCGACTGCGCGCCAATCGAGAACCGGTGGGAAGTCGGTCTTGGCGCTGGGCAGGATCTGCAGGCGCTCTGCCCACTCACGCGCGAACTCGGGCGGTAACCGGTAACCGTTGAGATTCTCCAGCTCGGCGGGGCTAAGCCCACGCACAAAGGAGTCGTCCGCTTCCCAGTGCCAACCGTTGGCCTCGATGGCCGCTTCGGTCTCGGCCAGGGTCGGGCGCTCCGCCGCCGTCGTCGGTGCCACCGCCAGTATCGCCAGTACGACCGACAACATCACCCAAAGACCGGCGCGCAGCCGCAGATACCGATGCCCCGCAGCAGCCACCCACCCGACTGCTGAATCGTTAGCGGCTGAGAACCGAATGGAACCGAGCGCACTCATAAACTCTTCCCTCCGCTGCAAGAAGACCGGCCCAACCTACGCGTACGCTGGCCAAACAGGGATGACCGCGCGCAATGCATCATGATTATACCAAAGATTGCGCGACAAGTCAGATTATCAAGGTGCGTGCCGCCGCCACCGGCTGAGCAACTCGACAGGGGCGAGTCCGTCCGCGTCAGAAGATGCCCACCGGATCGACGTCCAGATGTGCGTCGAGACCGCGGCGCTCGGCCAGCAGCGACCGAATACAATCGGCCAACCAGCGCTTCTCTCGCACGACCAGTGTACCCTTGATCAGAATCTGGTAACGGTAGCGGTCTTGCAGACGCGGCAAGACACCGGGCGCCGGCCCCAGGATCGTGCGTCCACGGCGAGAGAGAATCTCGCGCACAGCAGCGGCCAGGACGCCGGCCGCTTCCTCGGTACGTCCACGCCTCCGGCCACTGATACCGATGCGTAGCAAGCGCCGGTAGGGCGGGTAACCGAGTTGCTGACGCTGCGCCAACTCGACGCCGACAAAGGTAGTGTAGTCGTGACCTGCCGCGTTGAGAATGACCGGCGATTCGGGTTGATAGGTCTGAAACAGCACCCGGCCCGGTCGCGTGCGACCGGCACGGCCGGCCACCTGAGTCAACAGCTGAAAGGTGCGCTCGGCGGCGCGGTAATCCGGCAGCGACAACCCGTCGTCCGCCGCGGCGACCCCCACCAGATCGACACCCGGAAAATGATGCCCTTTCGCGACCATCTGGGTACCGACCAGAATATCGGCTTCCCCGGCCGCAAAAGCGGCGAGGATCCGGCCATGACTGCCGCGTCGGCGCGTGGTGTCTTGATCGAGGCGCAACACCCGCGCTTCGGGGAAATTCGCCTGCGTCGCGAGTTCCAGCCGCTCGGTACCGCCACCGGCAGGCAGGAACGACCGGGCATCGCAATGCTGGCACGTTGGCGATACCGCCCGCCGGTAACCACAGTAGTGGCACAACAACCGCGCCGGCCGCAAATGATACGTCAACGCGATGTCGCAATGCGGACAGGTGTCCGCTTCACCACATTCGCTGCATTGCAACACGCGGGCGAAGCCACGTCGGTTGTAGTAGAGGATGACCTGCCGTTTCGCCACGAGCGTCTCATCGATCGCCTCGGTCAACCGATCAGATAAACCGTCTAGCGCGATCGTACCGCGCATGTCGACGATCTCGACCGGCGGCAACTCGCCTCCCTGCCGGTCGGGTAGCGTCACCGACGTGTAGCGTCCGTCGCGACCGTTGACATACGATTCCAGATCGGGAGTCGCGGAGCCGAGTAGGGCCACCGCGCCGCACTCGCGCGCCCGGACCAACGCGGCATACCGTGCGTGGTAACGAGGTTTCTCATCCTGCTTGTACGAGGTCTCGTGCTCCTCGTCGACGATCACCGCACCGAGATCGGGCAACGGCACGAAGAGCGCCGAACGCGGTCCGACCACCACCTGCAGCTCGCCGCGCGCGGCCGCCTCGTGCACACGGCAACGTTCGCCAGCCGAAAGTCCGCTGTGCAAGGCGGCCACCGCCGCCCCGAACCGCGCCGTGATGCGCTGTAGAGTCTGCGGTGTGAGGGCAATTTCGGGCAGTAGATAGATCGCTTGGCGCTGGCGGGAAACCGCCTCCTCGATGACGCGCAGATAGACCTCGGTCTTACCGCTGCCGGTCACGCCGTGCAACAGTATGGTGCCGAAACTTCTGTTCTCGAGGTGCTCGGTCGCCGCCCGTACGGCCTGGTGCTGGGCCGGGCTGAGGGTCACGACCTGAGCGTCGAGCTCGGGGTAGATCGCCTCCGCACGGCGGGATGCTCGCCGCTGTGTCCCGGGCGCCGGCGGGTGAAAGAGCGGCACGACTTCACCCAGTTGTAGTCCGTAGTAGTCGGCCAGCCAGCGCGCAAGTGCCAACCGGTCGCGGCCGAGGCTGTATTCCGGAGGTAGCACGCGGCGGATGTCACGCAGTCGGTGCCCGTCGACCTCGCGGGTATCGGCAGCGGCCGCGGTAATCCGGACGACGAGCCCGATCAGACGCTGGCGCCGCCCGAAGGGCACGATCACCAGGTCGCCGACGTCGGCAGTGGCGCCGGTAGCCGGATCACCACGCCAACGGTAAGTAAACGGACCAGGCAACGGCACCGGCAGGGCCACGTCCACGAGATAAACCTGGGAGTCACTGCCGGCAGTCATGCTGGCCTCGGTGTTCGTTGTACCGCTGCAGCCACGCCGACCCGTTAGATCCCCCACTCCAAACCGTAACCGGACCGACAAACGTCACCCTCGAGAAGCCCGTAGCTGATTCCGCTTCATGCGCAGCATGATACGCGCCCACCGCGATCCGAACAAGACCGCGCCTCGAAAGCCACTCCAAGCGCATACAACCCCAAATGCTCTCACCGCATGCGGCCCCGAGTGTGAAACAATATAACGGATTACTTACGTTTGACGCCCAGCAGCGATTGGACCGATTCGATCAACCGACCGGGGCTAAACGGCTTCGTGATATACCCCTCCGCGCCGACCTCCTGCCCGCGCTCGCGGTCCTCGCGTGTGGTGCGGGCCGTCAACAGGATCACCGGAATGTTCGCCGTCCGGTTGTCTTGCTTGATACGGCGGCAGGTCTCGAAACCGTCCCCCTGGGGCATCATCACATCGAGGATAACGAGGTCGGGCTGCTCCTTGACGGCGGAGTTGAACGCGTCTTCACCGTTGGTGGCCGAAATGACTTCGAAGCCCTCTGCGTTGAGACTGAAGTCGAGGATATTGCGGATGTTGTGTTCGTCGTCGACGATCAGGACCTTCTGCAATGCACGGCCTCCCGTGGGCGGTAAAATCGTAGGACACAGATCCGTCGCCTGTTATCGGCAATATCCATGGCTCCTTGACCCTAGCGTTGCCAGCTCAGCGGGGATTGGTGCGGACGGGCAGTGTCAGATGCGTACGGGAACCACTGGATCGAACAGGATCGGTCGTGCGAGCGCCGCAGTATCGCTGTTGGTGTCGCAGACCCGAACCAGCCGCTCTCGGCGCGCCTCGACCTCGGCGAGAAATTCTTCGGTCAGTCGGGGGCAGAAGTCTTTGCCGGCCCGATTACGGACCTCGGCCACGGCATCCTCGTAACTGTACGCCTGGCGGTATGAGCGCGACTGCAGCAGCGCGCCGAAACAGTCGGTCAGACGCAGCATACGTGCACCGAGCGGGATGGCCTCTCCCTCCAGACCGTCGGGATAACCGGTACCGTCATAGTTCTCGTGGTGGTGCAGAATGATCTGGCGAACTTTCGGCGGTGGTTCGAGCGGCGCCAGAATCGCGAGACCGAGCGGCACGTGTTCGGCTACCTCGAGACGCTCGTCCGGTCCGAGCAGCCCGGGTCGGTGTACGAGATGCGCCGGCACGTAACTCATGCCGACATCGTAGAACTGCAACGCAAAGGTGAGGTGCTCCATCTCCTCGGACGGCAGCGCGATACGGCGTGCAGTCGCGAGACAGATCTCGCGGCAGACCGCGGACACGTGATCCTGGCACAGATGCCCCACCGTGGTGGTCGCCCGGAGCGATTCCTGGATCGCCGCGAACTGCTGCGCAGAAATCTGCTGAGCAGCGTGCTTGCGTAGCAAGGAGGTGATCCGCGGAGCCAACGCTTCGAGCAGCATGAGGTCGTCACCGTCGAGGGGCTGATCGTCGCTGCGGTTGTTCACGGTGACAACGCCGAGGACGTCGAGATCGTGTATCAACGGGACACAGAGCAGCGACGGTGTCGTGTAACGTGGATCGCTCTGTTCGCCGGAAAACCGCGGATCCTCGGTAACGTCCGCGATCAAAAGCGGGCGCCCGGTGACCCAGACCTTGCCCGCGATCCCCACGCCGCGACGTACACTCGTACTCTGCACCACCGTATCGGACAAACCGATGGCGGCCCGGATCACGAGCAGATCTCCGGACTGTTCGTCCGGGAGCATCAAGGAGACCATACCGACGCTCAGTGTCTCGCTCACCCAGCTCAGTAGACGCTGCATGAACTGCGCGGGATCGTGCAGCGCCGGAATCTGGCGCACCGACTCGATCGGCTGGAGTACTGCCGGCCGGCGGGGCAGCACCACGGTAAAGCGGGCACCGCCGGGCGAGACGTTCTCGGCCCAGATGCGGCCGTCGTGATAACTGACGATGTCTTGGCAGAGCGCCAGCCCCACGCCTTGCCCGCTGTGCTCCCGGGTGGCGGAATCGTCGACCTGGTAGAAGCGCTCAAAAATGGCGTCGAGCTGCTCCTCGGGTATGCCGATACCGCTGTCTTCGACCGTGATCTTCACGGCGGTACCGCACTCCTGAAGATCGAGAGTGACCCGGCCACCTTGCGGCGTGAATTTGAAGGCGTTACCGAGCAGGTGCGCGAGAAGTTGCTGTAGCAGCACTGGATCGACATCCAGATCGATGCGGTCCGAACTGATGGTGATCCGGAAATCGATGGTCTGGGCCTGAGCACGGGACCGCCACGACTCCTCGAGGCGCCAGGCAAGTGACACCAGATCGGTCTGCACGCGCGCCAGCCGCGCCGTGCCTTCGTCCATCCGACTCAGTTCGAGCAGGTCTTCGATGATGAGGGTGAGCTTGCCGCTCTCCTTGTTGATCACACGCAGGAACTCTTCGCGCATCTCGTCGGTCATCGTGTCGGTGTTCTGCTGGAGCAGTTCGGTATAGGCGGAGATCGACGTCAACGGCGTCCGTAACTCGTGGCTGACGTTGGCCACGAAGTTCGCTTTCATGTCGCCGAGACTCTTGAGCTTCTCCGAGACACGGGCCAGCTCGCTGTTGTTGTGGGCAAGCCGTTCGTGAACCTCTACTGCCTCGATGGCGATCGTCGCCAAGCGGACCAGGAATTCCAGCGGACGTATGTCCAGGACAGTCGGTACCTTCCCGTCGGCAGGCCGGTCCACCGTCAGATAGCCACGTGTTTCACCCGACGGCGCGACCAGCGGCGCGATCAGGCAGTGGCCGTCTCGCCACTGGCGTGACCGACTCTGGACATCGCCTGGGTCGGCAACCTTGTCCGGCGCCGCGCGGGTACCACTGTACTCGTCCGCCACGATCAGGAAACAGTTCGAGTAACGGTGACGTGGATCGGTCAACTCACCGAACAGTTCGGCCGAGACCTGAGTGCCGGTCAGTCCGTCCATTTCCTGGTCCGGTACGCCAGCAAAAGCACGGGCCTCGAACGCCTGGGTCGAATCGGAGTAGAGATGCAGAATGACTCTCTGGAAACCGAGGATTTCTGCAACGGCGGTCACCACACGGTCGAGCAGATCGGACATCCCCCGCGTCGCGTTGATCCGCGCCGATACGGCAAGGATCTGCTCGAGCACCCGACCGCGTTGCCGCAAGCTCTCGAGGTCGGTCGTCTGCTCGTCCAGCCGGTCACGCGCTTCATCGACTTCTCGTCCGGCGTGGGCCCCCTTCTGCTCCAGACGTAGGTTTTGCATCACCAGATCGTCAAGCCGTTCCTGGAGCCGATCGTGATGCTCGAGCAGAGTCGACCGCAACGTCTGCCACAACACACCGGCCAGACCGAGATAGACGCCGAGCTGGCACAGGGCCGCCGGCAGGTTACGCGCGAGTAGCGATCGGCCATCGCCGCCGCCGAACAGACCGCAAAAGAGTGCGCCGCAGGCCACCAAGGCCAGCCACTGCAGCGACCGTTGATCAACCACGCGCCGCTTGACGAGCAACCACACCACGACCAGCAGTGACGTGAGCACGGAGAGTTCGAGCAGCGAATAGACCAATAGCAGTACCGACTGACCGCTCCAACGGTGGCTCAGCGCAACCAGTTGCCAGGCAGCCGATCCCGCCATGACCGCAGCCAGCCAGCGCAACCGACGCAGGAGCGGTTCGACGGATTCGCGGTTCACCAGACGAGCCAGGAGCAGGATGAGCAGATTCACCGCCACCAGCGCAGTCAAGTACACCGGTACCAGTGGCGCCGCCAGGAGCGGTAGATCCGCGTTGCCGATCAACGGCACTCTGCTCAAGACGTCGAGCATTCGCAGTCCTGCCTCGCTACGTTCTCTCCCGATCACCGCGGGTCAGTAGCTTCTGTACCCGCTCGACCAGTCGAACGATGGCGAACGGTTTACGCATGAAGAGATCAGCGCCCGCGTCGCGCATGCTCTCGCGAGTCTGGGGGTCGGCCCTAGCCGAAAGAGCCACGATGACGGTATCGGCGTAACTCCGGTTTCGTCGGATCAGACGCGTGGTTTCGACACCGTCGAGACGCGGCATCATGATATCCATGATGATCACGTCGGGCCGAAAGCTCGCGACCTTGTTCATGCAGTCGATTCCATCCCGTGCGTACGCCACCGCCATCCCCTCCTGCCGGAAGGTCTGCTCGAGCAGACGGGCGATGGGCACCTCGTCGTCCACGATCAGGATCCTGGACATCCGCATCGAAACTCCTTAGGTGCGCGAGGTGGCCGGTCCACAACTCGGGCCTGCCACCGGTGTCGTGTGGTGTGGTGCGACGGTCCCGTCGAGACAACCTTCCTCGCATAAGACCGATACGAAATAACGGACGACCTCCGCATCGAACTGAGATCCGGCATGACGCTGGATTTCTCGGATCACCTCGTCAGCGGGCATCGCATCGCGATAGGGGCGTTTCTGGATCATGGCGAAGAACGCGTCGACCACCAACAGAATGCGCGATCCGAGGGGGATATCCTCCGCGCGCCGTCCGTCGGGGTAGCCGGTACCATCGAACCGCTCGTGGTGGTGGCGAACGATGGCGAGCATTTCCGGTGTCGGTAATAGCGGCTCGAGGAGGTCGGCGCCCTGAAGCGTGTGTCGGTCCACTTCATCACGCTCGTCGATGGTCAGTTCGGTCGGCTTGTAGACGATCGTTTCGTCGACCCGTGCCATTCCGGCGTCGTGTAAGGCGGCGACGTACTGTAACTGCTTCACCTCGGAGGTGGAGAGTCCGAGCTTCGCAGCGGTCCGACCGATCAACCGCAGCGCGACCGGCGTGGCGGTGGGTACGCCGCTTCGCTTGAGTCGCAGCAATGCTTGCAGCGCGCCGGCCACCCGACCGGCCCGGGCCGTGGTCACACCCGGCCGCGCCACTCCGTCGAGGGCCGCACCGGCGGTCTCGCTCAAGATCGCGAGCAGGATGCGATCGTCGTCGTCGAGAGATCGACCACCGAGTTTGCGCCCGACCGCCACCACGCCGGCCGGTCGGCCTGCGACCAACAACGGGGCGATGCTCC
>JAUVBS010000435.1 GCA_030591105.1 bacterium
ACGACACCAGCGGCACGGTGGTCGCGACCTTCTTCCGCGGCTGGGAGGCCGCGTGGACCGGCGACGGGGCGGTCGCCTTGAGTGTCGAATTCACCGCGGCTCCGGCCGAGGTAACCTGGCTGACCGTCGTACGCTCGGTGCTCGACTCCGGTGGCGAGATACTCGCGACCGCGACCCTATACGAGGGAGAGCCACCGATGCCTGCGACAGGCGGTCCAGTGACCTGGGACGCCGGTACGTGGCAGGTCGAAGATCTGCAGGCGGCAGCGGCGGGTATGGCTGCGGGTGGGGCCCGCCTCGCCTACAGCATCGTGTTCGCGTTGATCGATGGCGCGCCGCAGAGCATCGGTCCGTTGAGCGACCCGTCGCTCACGTTGCCTGCGACCGCCCTGCGGCCGCAGCTACAGGCGCCCTGGCCCAATCCGTGCAACCCGGCGGCGAACGTGCGCTTCCGGGCGCCGGCGGGGCGGCCGGTCAACTGCAGCGTGTTCGACGCGCGCGGGCGGCGGGTAGCCGAGCTCTACCGGGGACCAGCCACCGGCGCGTGGCAGACCGTACGCTGGAACGGGCAGTCTTCTGCCGGGACCGCGGTGGCCACCGGCCTCTACCTGGTCCGGCTGATGGTCGATGGCCAGACGACGACCCAAAGGCTCGTGATCACGCGGTAACAGGCGAGCCGGCGACGCCCGAATTTCCCAAGATCGAACTGCACACCCATCTCGAGGGGGCGGTGACGCCGGCGCGTCTGCGCGCTCTGGCCGACCGTTACGGGCAACCCGGTATTCTGCACGCGTGCGACGCCGTTGCCGACCGGTGAGATTGGCCTTGTCCGCTGCAGAGGTTATTTTACTTTGTGATTTCGCGATCGCGCGCCACCGATCCGAAGGGACCGACAGATGCAACACGATGCCATCGCTGTGATCGACTTTGGCGGACAGTATGCCCACTTGATCGCCACCAAGGTGCGGCGTCGGGGCGTCCTGGCCGAAATCCGCCAGCCCGAGGACGGGAACGACGTTCTCCGTGGTTATCGAGGCATCATTCTGTCGGGTAGCCCGGCGCTCTCCGCTTTCGGCGAGGACTCGGTCTACAACAAGGAGATCTACGATCTCGACGTGCCGATCCTCGGTTTCTGCTTCGGCCACCAGGAAATTGCCAAGCACTACGGCGGTGCGGTGGTTCACGGCAAGCAGGAGTGGGGGCGGGCCGACCTGCACATCGCGGGCGACCACCCGTTGTTCAAAGGTTTGGCACCGGTCGAGCCGGTCTGGATGAGCCATTTCGACTCCGTCACCGCTGTGGGCGACGACTTCGTGGAGCTGGGCTACACCACGCTGGGATCCGACAGCAGTGAGCACCGCTTCGCCGCCATCGGATCGGACCGTTACCGTCGCTACGGGTTGCAATTCCACCCCGAAGTCGATGATACCGAGCACGGGGACGAGATGATCGCCAACTTCGTCCTGGAGATCTGCGGCTGTACGCCGTCGTGGTCGATGGATCGCTACCTCGACGAGCAGCTGGCACGGATCGTCGACCAGGTCGGCGACGGCTCGGTCTTCTTGCTCGCCTCTGGCGGCGTCGACTCGACCGTCGCGGCGAAGCTGTTCTCCCTGGCACTCGGCCGCGATCGCCTGAAACTGTTGCACGTGGACAACGGCCTGATGCGCAAGGACGAGAGCCGTCGCGTACTCGCGATGTTCGCCCGGATCGGTCTGGCCGACGAGCTGCACTTCGTCGACGCCACGGACGAATTCCTGACCGCGCTCGACGGCGTGGTCGAACCCGAGCGCAAGCGTCGCATCATCGGCACGACCTTCGTCGAGGTCTTCGAACGCGAGGCGCGCCAGCTCGGCATCACGGACCATCTGCTGGGCCAGGGCACCATCTACCCCGACACCGTCGAGACCGGCGGCACCCGCCGGGCCGATACCATCAAGACACACCACAACCGGGTGCCGATCATCGAGGAAATGATCGCGGCCGGCAAGGTGATCGAACCGCTGGCGGATCTGTACAAGGTGGAAGTGCGCGAACTGGGCGAGCGGCTCGCGATCCCTCACGAAATGATCTGGCGCCACCCGTTCCCCGGGCCGGGACTCGGCGTGCGGTTGCTCGGTTCGACGGGGGCGGTCGCTGATGCCGACTCGCTGCCGGAGATCGAAGCGCTGGCGCGCGAACTGGCCGCGCGGTTCGACCTCACCGCGCGTGTGCTGCCCATCAAGTCGGTCGGTGTGAAAGCAGATCTGCGTTCCTACGAACACCCCGTACTGTTGCACGGCACCGTTTCCTGGGAGCGCTTGCACGAGGTGTCCGGCGCTATCTTGAAGGAGGTGCCGGGGTTGAACCGTTGCCTCTGGAATCTGGGTGAGGCGCTGCCCGAACAGCTGCAACCGCTCGCAGCGGCCACGACACGGGCGCGGCTCGATCTGCTGCGCGAAGCCGACCACCTGGTCATGCAGGGGCTACGGCGGCACGGTGTGTATGAGGAAATC
>JAUVBS010000329.1 GCA_030591105.1 bacterium
ATTGATCTTGAACGAGCGGCGATCGGGCCCATCGGTGGCCATGGCATCGACCGTGAACGCCGGACTTTCGATCTGTAGAACAAGGTGCCAGCAACGTTGGCCGCCGATACTGCCGGGGTGGCGCTCCGATCCGGCCAGTGCCGCCTCGCGCGCCCGGATCAAGGCGTCCGGATCGCTCGCTTGACGCAGGAACTCCGCCAGCTGGGCCTGGCCCATCGACCACCAGTCGTAGCTGCGGTCGAATCTGCCGAGGGTCGACTCGAGGTTGTCGCGGATGGCATCCTGGTCGTCGCGTTGCCGATGGAACACCACGTGCAGCTGGCGCAGACGCTCCAGCCGCGCTTCGAGTGCCGCTTCGGCCCGACGTTCGCCAAGGTGCCACATCTCGAGGTCGTCGAGGATCGCACCGATCTTGGTCACGGGGTGAACTCTGGAATCGGTCAGATCGACCGTGGCCGAGATGGTCTGATCACCGACGATGAGCGCACCGACATCGAGCCGGAACAGTTCGTTGGTCTGTTCGGGTCGCCACAGCGCTTGGTCCGCGAGCAGTTGCATCCAGAGGTACGAGACCGCGTCGCGCAACGTGCCACGGATCCGGGCCGGGTAGTCGTTCTGGTCGATGTAGCGCGCCAGCACACCGATCGACTCGTCACCCCACTGCTCACGCGCTGACCAGATCCGCAGGTACGCGCGGTGCGCTTCGACGCTGATCTGATCGACAGTCCACGCCTTCAAGTCGACTTCTTCGTCACCGACGACACGCTCGCGCTGCCGGATTTCCCACGAATAGGCCTGGATGTAGGTGACCAGAGCATTGGCGTAGTAGAGATCGAGCGCCGCACGGGCGATCGGGTCGTCCGGCCACTGTTGTTCCCTCAGAAAGCGGACCGACGTCTCGTAGCCGTGCAGCGCGGTGCGGAGCTTGACCTCTTCGATCAGGGCCCGAGCCCACTCCTGATCGTTGCCGGCGGTGTGCGCGGCCTCGCGGATTTTCGTCACCTGATCGACGGCAGCCTGGAATTTCTGCTCCGAGATCAGGCGTTCGACCTCCCCCCACAGGGACGACTGTCCGGTCACATCGCTGCCTGCGGGCACCGGCTCGTCGGCGCTGTACGCCGCAGTGTCGAATGGTCGCAACCCGGTAAAAACCGCGACCGCGGAGATGGCCGCGACGATCACGGCGAATAGTGCGATGCGGCGTGCTGTCTGAAACTGGTGTGGGTGGTCCATGGTACCGTTTCCTCGCTAGGGTCGCTGTAGCTTCGTTTAACGCCCGCGGGCGACGCATCTCGTTGTCCATCGCCAATCTTCGCGACGCGGCCGCACTGAGCCCGATCGCCGGACTAGTATCCGGCCGATTCCACGGCGATTCAACTGCTACGCTTGGATTCCGTCACGTAGGTTCTACCGCGGTGCAACACATGTGATCTGTGTTATACTAGACGCTACCGGATTCGGTTCTGTTTACAGAGTCGGCTACGGATAAATTCGTCCACTGCTCACGTGCCCAGCCGCAGGTAGGTTTCGCCATGGAGTGTCGCTATAATTTCGCCCGCGCTACCCGCGCGATTCTCGCTATCATTCTCTGCGTCGGCTTCGCCGTTTCGCTGCTCCCGAACGTGGCGGCGGCCATCGACTGCCCCACCCGTCTCTTGCCACGCCCGGCCGAAGACTACGAGGTCACACGTGCCCGCCTGGAAGCCGCCGGCCAGTGGCAGCAAACAAGCGATCCCGCCCGCACACCGCCACCGGACCCCCAGCTCGGCGATACCTGGCTCTGGTACGTGTGGGACCTGGGCGGCATGCCGGTGGCGGATCTCAAACCGTGTACGGTCCGCGGCATGGGCGACAACTGTTATGTCGTGGTCGACGACGAAGAGTGGCTCAACGGCATCGACCAGGATGAGGTCGACCGCATCGTCCAGCACTTCGAAAACCAGAGCGTCGGCGAGTTCCCCGACCAGGGAATCTGGGACTTGAACACGTCGCACTTCGGCGATCCGCCCAACCCGCTCGACGGCCTCGATCGCATATTCCTGTTCTACTATCAGTTCAACATCAGCGCCGATGGTTTCTTCTGGGTGTTCGACCAGTACCCCGACGGTTCGATGGCGTGGGCAAGTAACGAAGCTGACGTCGTCTATCTGGCCACCGACAGTGGCGGCGGTGGCCCGGCCAGCGACTACATGCTCGCGGTTGCCGCCCACGAGTTCCAGCACATGATCCACTTCAACCAGGATTCGAACGAGGTCGCGTGGGTCGATGAGGGCCTTGCCGAGCTGGCGATGTGGTTGTTCGGCCACCCTGATAACATCTCATCCTTCAACACCAACCCGGACAACAGCCTTCTGGTCTGGAACGGCGCCTGGGCGGATTACATCAAGACCTACCTCTGGACGCTCTACTTCTACGAGCAGTACGGGGGACAGCCGAGCATCTGGAACCTCATACACAACCCGGCCAACAGCTTGCTCGGTTACCAGCAAACCCTCGACGGCGAAGGCTATGTCACGACCACCCAGGATGTCTGCGGTGACTGGGTCACGGCGAACTTCCTCGATGATACGACGATACCCGATGGTCAGTTCGGTTACCTGGGTGACGACTTACCCCCGTTCACCGCCTACCGGACCCACTCGGTCTATCCGGTCAGCGCTAGCGGTGCGGTCCAGCACTACGCCGCGGATTACATCCGGCTCCAGAACGTCACGGCCGCGCCGACGATCACCTTCAACGGCGCTGATAGCCGGGACTTCCGTCTGACCCTGCTGGCCATCGATCCGGACCTACCGACGTTGGTGCAATCGGTGCCCCTGGACGACGCCAACGACGGTTCGTTGACCTTCGGCGCGGCCCAGGGCTACGCACAGGTCGTCATGGCCATAGCCAACGTGCACGCGAGCGGCACCGGCCTCTACAACTACGAGATCACGCTTTCACCCACCGCCGTGCTGCCGACGTTGTCGGCGTTACCGGTCTTGAGCAACCACCCCAATCCCTTCAATCCGCAAACCGCGTTCGAGTTCACGTTGCCCCACGACGCTGCTGTGCGGCTGACACTGCACGACGCGCGCGGACGGGAAGTCGCACGCCTGGTGGACGGATCGCTGCCGACCGGACCGCACAACATTACCTGGCGCGCGGGCAGCACGCCGGCCGGCGTCTACCTCGGACGGCTAATGGTCGACGGGATCGACGTCAGTACGGTCAAGGTAACGATCGTCAAGTAGGGCCTGGGCTGCGGCCGGAGCGCGGCGAATGAACGGCTGAGCCGGTAAACACATTGGCTTGCTCGGCTCGCCCTACCGAGCGCACACGAAAAAGGCCCCGCTCGCCCGGAAGCGGGGCCTGGGTTAATATCACGGGCACGCGGGGTGTCAACGCGTCGCGCGCAGCCGAAGTTCGTCTCCC
>JAUVBS010000262.1 GCA_030591105.1 bacterium
CCGCGAACACGCGCGGCTCTTCGCCAGCGGCAACCTCGTGATAGCCATGGCTGGCGATATCGATGCGAGGGCGCACGACGTAGTGCTCCGCTGTTTCACCGACCTGCCTACCGGTGGTGCAGTTGCTGCCCTGACGGACGACGGAAGATCGAAACCGACGACGATGGCATCGCCTGTTTCCGCTACGGACCGGCGACTCGCCTTGCACAGCCCCATCGTTCAGAGCTATTTCGAAATCGGCAACCTGGCTGTCAGTTACTTGGACGCCGACCGTATCCCGGTGGTCATGCTCAGCAACATGCTCGGCGGCGGGATGAGTAGCCGTATATTTCAGGCCGTACGTGAGCGCGAGGGTCTGGCCTACACGGTATACAACTACAACGATATGGGTCGGGATATCGGACTCGTGAGCTGCGCCGGCTGTTGCTCACCGCACAAACAGGAGAGGCTACAGAAGCTCGTTTATCAAGAGTATGCGCGCTTGATTGCCGACGGACCGGATCAAGACGAGCTGGCTAACAACCGGGCCCAACTCAAGTCACAGCTCATCTTCTCGCTCGAAGGTGGGGCGAACCAGATGGCCCGTGCTGCGAAGAACGAGATCTTGTACGGACGGTTCGTCCCGATTACCGAGCTGGTCCACCAGGTCGATGCCCTGGGCCGCGACGATCTGATGCGCTGCGCCGAGGCCTATTTCTCTCCCGACCGACTCCTGTTTGCTTCTCACGGACCTGCCTGACCGAAGCCGGGTGACCGGAATGACGACCACGCAGAGCAACTCGGTACAACGGCCGGCGCCGGTCAGTGCGACCGTGCTTGCGTACCACCGTATCAGCGAGCGGCCGCTGCCAGCGGGCACCTGGGTAACGCCCGATCAGCTGGCGTCTCATCTGGACCGCTTGCTAGCCGTGGGCTGCCGTCCGTTGGCACCGTTTGATCTGTCTGCTACCGGCTGCGTAGAAATACCCGACGCTGCGATCTCTCTATCTGTAGAGGGCCTGGCGGCCGTTCCGGCCTTTCTCATCACGTTTGATGACGGTACCGAGGATCTTTACCGTTACCGAGCCGTTTTGGCCGCGCGTGGGGTGACCGGCGTGGTTTTCGTGCCGGCTGATCTGATCGGTCGGTGTAACCGTTGGGAATGGCCCGTACCTGGCCGCAAGACCCACCACCTGACGGCGGACCAGCTCGGCTCTCTGGTGCAGCAAGGCTGGGAAGTCGGACTGCACGGCCGTACCCATTGCGACTTGACGCGGCTGGCCGACGCCGGGCTGCGTGCCGAGCTGACCGACGGTCGCCGCCGTTTGGCAGATGATCTCGGCGTGCCGGTGCGCTGGCTTTCGTACCCTTACGGCCGCGTCGATGAACGGGTCGCCGCGGCCGCGCTCGACGCCGGGCTGACCGCAGGTTTTACTCTAGGTACGGTGGTCGGGAATGTCCCGGCACCGATGGCGCGGCCCCGGCGACCGGTTTATTGCATCGACACCTCCGCCGACCTGGTGGCCAAGGTGAGCGATCCGGCCGGGGCGACACTGGCCGGACGCTGGCAGTTCTGGAAGGAAGGTGCGTCGCACGCCGTCGGGCGCTGGAGTGGCGGTTGGAAGCGGCAACCGGCTGTCGGGAAGCGGTCTTGATATCCTGCTATGAGCCGCGATGCTGCCGTTACCGTTCGGTGAGCCGGTCGCCATCGTATCCGGCCCGCGCGGTGATGGCGTAGGACGCGACGGTCCAGACGAGCCAAAACAGAGCCAGCCGAGGCCAGCGTACCGCCGCTGGCAGCGCGGCAGTGGCCACGGCCAGGAAGATTCCACCGCGGATCAGCCATCGCCTGCGCGGCCGCCAAAATACAGCCACTCCCACCACCAGGCAGCCGCCAACGGCCACCGCATCCCAGTGGCGCGCCGGCGACGGCCAGACCAGGCAAGCTGCGCCCGATACAACCAGCAGGACCAGTACCACGGCGGCGGTGGCACGCTGTCCCCAACGCACGGCCCACGATCGCTTGCCGACGGCGCGGTCGCCCGCGGCATCGAGCAAGGTCGACCACAGGAAGGCGCTGGCCACCAACGGTAGCAATACCGCTACGGTGGTCATCAGGACCAACGTCACGTCTTGTCGTGTGTCGTTGGATTGCGTATCGCCGCCGGCTATGCCGATCGCCGTACCGACGACCGCCAAGCCCAGCCAGGGAGCGATCAGGCCGTAGCCGACCGCGTTACAGGTCAGATCCCAGCCCCACCGCGTCACAAGCTGGCACGGCGGCAGACTGTAGGCTGAGCCGATCAGCAAAGTCACCAGCGCCGGAACCGCCGCTGTTGGCACGCTTATGCCGACGAGCAGCAGACCGCAACCCGCAGTAACCCAGCCGGCGACCGACAGCCGGCGCGACGGGATCCTACCGTGCCAGAAGAGATTCTTGCGGTTGTAGGTATCGCTCTGCCGATCGGCCGCGAGGTTCCAGAGGTGTGTTCCGGCCAGAATCAGACTCCAGCCGCCGACCGCGAGCCAGCCTGCGGCACCGCTGACCGCGGCGTTCGGCAACCGTGCCGCCGCTGCCGCCGCTCCGATCCAAGCCGGGACCAGCAAGTGAGGACGTAGTACGGCGATTGCCAGCGCGGCACTGCGGGTGATGCGAGCAGACTGTGGGACGGGGGCGTCGCTCATAGAGCGAGGCTATAGCCCCGCCCTTTTTTCAGCAAGGAGTAGGTCCAGCCCAAGCGGGAAACGGTTTGCTGGGTGGACGAAGCGAGCATGCCGTCGGTGACCAGTTGGGAAAGGTCGGTCGGGTACTCGCCATGGTGGAAACGGAACAGCTCGACCGAGTCGGTCACCTCGGCCTTGATCTGGCGCAGGCGCAGATTGCGCGCAGCGAGTTGCACCGGGCTGAGCCAAGAGCGTTGCGAACCGTCGGCGCTCTCTACAGAGAAGTCTGCGTTCGATGCCGCGAGTCCAACCGACGCCTGTTCGCTCGCCCACAGCGGTCCCCACCGCATAATGCCAAACCCGATCACTGTCAGCAGTACCGCCAGCGTGAGGGCATTGGATTTCAAACCGATGTCCAGACTCCGACGACGTTTTTTCTGCGGACCTATTCTGCGAGGGCCTTCTTTCGGATCGGGAAGGACGACGGTCAAAACGCCTTCGTCGCACAAGTTCTTGAGCACCTCGCGGACGGTGAAGCTGTCGATCCGCCCCTGGCGGATGATCCGGCCGAGCGGTTGGCCGGAGAGAGCGAGCTTCAACAATCGCTGGTGGACTGCGCCGAGAGTCTCGGGATCGGCGCTGGCGGGCCCCTGCTCGAAGGTGAGCGCTTGCGATGGGAGCGCTTCCAGCAGTCGCGGTTCTTCATCGAGGCGACGCATCGCCTCCATGAGCAAGCTCTGCACTTCTACCTGATAGCGCCAGCGCACACCCGGGGGAGTGCCGCGTGTGGCGGTGAAATGGTAACGTCCGCGGCGCAATTTCGTGCCGACGTGCGCCATCTCCTGTGCCATGTTCGTCAACACGTGGATGATCGTCTCCTCGGCGAGTAGCTGCTCGGAGACGAGGATTTCAGTCAGGTCCAGAGAGCTGTTCGAACGCACGAATTCGATGTGTTTCCACTGGGCGTCGCTGAAGAAGCCGTAGGCGTGCAAGTAAGTCTCGAGCGGGTCCGCGGACTCGGTGCGGCGGTCCCGCGTCGAGATCAAGATCCCTTTGTCGAAGACGAAGACCATTTCGCGCTGGGCTTCAAGAATCAAGAATCCCGACTTCTGTTGCCCGGCAATCAACTGCAGGATCTCAGCCAGGTTGAAGTCGCTCAACTGTCCCTTCAACGCCATGTCTAACCTCTCTTAGACCAAGCGACGCTCAGCCGCCTTGGGAACCTGATCCGGCTCGCAGGAGCCGAGGATGAATCGTTCGGGTGTCCGGTGACGCATGTTACTCCCATCCAACAACGCGATCAGGTAGGCGATCGCGATCAGGACCGCACCGGTCGTCACCGACCAGAAATTCCAGCCGCACCAAGCTGCCGCCGGGACCGGGAACCAAACCCGGTCGATCGTCTCCTCGGCCAGCACCAGACCCGGTGTCAACCACTCTGTAGATAGGTCG
>JAUVBS010000155.1 GCA_030591105.1 bacterium
ATCATCTGTGACGGTCCGCAGGATCTGACAGTCCGCTGGGTCAGGGTCGTCAGGCATAACCTGTAGATGACGTCAGCGCCAGTCCACTTCCACCGTCCAGATGTCGGCATCGCCGGTGGTCCACAATCCGTACACGATCGATTCGCTATTGGCTGACCACTGCGGCCAGTACCCACCAGCAATGGTCACCTGGAACGGCGTGCGATCGGGACCCGCCGCTGGTATCACATAGAGCTCCATCGTCCCGCCCCGCGTCGATTCGTACGCGATCTCCACGCCGTCCGGCGACCAGGAAGGATGCCCCTCGTAGCTAGGTGTCTCGGTGATCTGCTCTGGCGTCCCGCCGGCGACCGGCAGGAAATACAGGGCGGACAGCCCGGAGCGATTCGATTCGAAGACGAGTTGTTGCGAGTCGGGCGACCAGGCTGCCGAGCGATTGTAGATCGGGGCGCCGGCCGCTGTTGTATCGGAGGTCGCGGTGAGCTGCTCGGTATCGCCCGAAGCGAAATCGTAAAGCCAGAGATTGATACTCCCGTCGCGGTTGCTCTCGAAAACGATCGTCGCGTTGTCAGGCGACCAATCCGGGCTACCGTCGTCCCACGCACCGGTCGTTAGTTGCTCCGTGATACCGCTGCCAGAAGCTTCTACCGTCCACAGGTGTTTCCGGCTACCGCTGCGGTTCGACTCGAAGACGATCAGGGTGCCGTCAGCCGACCAGCTGGCCGCGCTGTCGAATTCCGGACCATCGGTCAACTGCAGGGCCTGGCTGCCGTCGGGCGCCATGCGCCACAGGTCGTGATCGTTGGCATCGTCTAGATCCTCTTGTTCGTAGACGATCCAGTTCCCGTTGGGCGAATAGGCAGGATTGGCCTGGAACGCTGGATCGCTGGTGATCTGGTGCACCACCGGCGTCCACGGCGGGATGACCGGCTCGCCGCCGTCATCGCTCGAACAGCCGATCGCGACCACGGCCAGAACTGCCAGCAAGACCGTCCAGATCATTGGATTGGTGAAACGCATCGCGGACCTTTCCTTCGTTATGGTGAGGCCAACCCCGATCCCGGTCGAGGCCGCGCCCATCGCAAGTGCGTCGCCGCACGATCTTGGCGGCTTGGGTCCAAGCCGGCCTGGCGGTCGATTCAGAGTCGGGCGTCTCTCTTCAATATCTATGTTCGGCCGGCGTTGCAAGAGATTTGAGTAAATTTAGACGTCGATGCCTCTCTTTTCCAGTCCCTGCCGCTGGCGTTTCGCTGTCAGGGCGAAAAATCCTTCATGTCGAGGCCGCCCGAGTCGATGCAACGAGAGATGTCACCGGCACGGCGCAGCCCCCCCCCACGACGTAAACGGGGTTTACGGCCCATGACCACCCTCGGATCCGTAAAGCAGTATGTAGTCGACCTGGTGGAGGAGATCGGTACGCTCCCGAGCATAGCGGCTCGGGTCGTCGCTTTGACCTCTGAGCCGGACTGCGACCTGCGCGAACTGAGCAAGGTGATTCTGAGCGATTCTGTCCTGACCACGCGTTTTCTAGCCCTGGCCAACAGCGCCGCCGTTTCGCGCGGCAACGAGATCCGTGACCTGCGCGGAGCCCTGGTTCGACTCGGGCTGCGTCGGGTCCGTAACGTCGCTCTCTGCATGGGTATGCACGACCTGATGCCGAGCAATGAGGAAGGCGGTAGCATCGATCGTCTCGCCTTCTGGGAACACACGCTGGCAACGGCGAGCTGCGCACGGGAGCTGGCCCGGCTGCGAGGCCGCCCGGCCTCCGACGACGCTTACCTGGTCGGAATCCTGCACGGCATCGGTCTGGCTGCCCTCGACCAGAAGGCGAAAGAGAAACTGGCGCAAGCGTTACAACTGGCGCGCTGTTGCCACAGCAAGCTGTGCGACGCCGAGCTGGAGGTCTTCGACTTCCACCACGGCAAACTGGCTGCGCTCATGCTCGAGCGCTGGCACCTGCCGGCGGTGTTCGTCGAGGCGATCGAATTCTACCCCGAATCCCATCAGCCCGGTGATCGCTCGGCCGAGGCCGACAGCTTGATCCGGGTGCTCCGCGAGGCGATCACCGTCGTGCGGGCCATGGGCGTCGGTGACAACGGCGACGCCGACACGGTCGAGGCTCTCGGCGATCTCGGCGAACTGCTCGGCCTGAGCGAGTCGGCGCTGGAGGAACTGGCCGATGGTGTCGACGGCGATGTACGGGACATGTCGCAGCTACTGGAGATCGAACTCGACGGCCAGCACCTCTTCACCGATGCGCTCGCGCGCTCGCGCGGCGCGATGGCCCGGATGGGGCTCGAGGGATTTGCAGCGTCGCTCGAGCACGATCGGCTCGAGCAGGAACTGGTGACGGCCCGCAGTATCCAGCAGCGGCTCTTGCCGCGCTCGGTGCCGCGCTGGCCCGGTTACGAGATCGCGGCACTGAACCTGCCGTCGCGTCGCGTCAGCGGCGACTATTACGACTTCCTGACGTTGCCGGCCGACCGGACCGGCCTGGTGATCGCCGACGTCTCGGACAAGGGTATGCCAGCCTCGCTCCTGGCGAGCAACCTGCAAGCAACCCTGCGCGCCCTGGCGACCGCTCACGAAGGGCCCGGCGCGATTCTCCAGGCGGCCAACGCGGCGCTATTCGAGAGTACCGATCCGGAACGTTTCGCCACGCTGTTCATGGCCGTACTGGATCCCGGCCAGAATACCCTGCGGTACGCCAGCGCCGGCCACGACCCCCCTCTGCTGCTGCACAAGGAGGGTGAAGCGGAATGGCTGCCGCCGGCTGGAACATCCCTCGGTATGGTACCGACCATGGAATACCCGGAGCGAGTCGTCTCGCTCGCCTGCGGAGACATATTGGTGATGTACACCGATGGGATCACCGAAGCGTCCGACCCAGCCGGGCAGGAGTTCAGCCGACGAGGACTCGAAGCAGTGGTCCTGCCCAATTCCACAGCAACCGCCGAGCAGATACTCACCGCCATCGTGGCAGCCGTGCGCCAGCACACGGGCGTCGCCGGTGACGAGAGCGGCGGGTCGCCATCGCTCCCCGACGACACCGCCACCAGCGATGACTTGACGCTCATCGTGCTGCGGCGTACCGCCTGATTCGATCCGCCTCGGCCAGCGTACCAAACGTCAAGCCAGCAGGTCGATCTTCGCGGCCAGGATAAAGTCATTTTCGGTCAGACCGTCCACCGCATGGGTCCAGATCGCGACACGCACCATTCCCCACGCGAGGTGGATGTCGGGGTGATGCGCCTCGGCCTCCGCCACGTCACCGACACGGTTGACAAAATCCAACGCGCCGACGAAATCGGAAAAGGAGAATTGGCGGGTCAGGTGGTGATTCTCCTCCACTTGCCACGCCGCAACCTGGTCCGAAAGCTCGGCGATACGTTCGCTGGTCAGCGGTGCCATCCCAGCGCTGCTCACGACACATTTACGGTGGGCTAAATCGGACACGTTCGTCATTCCTTTCGGCCGGCCCCGCTGCAAAAGCGCGAACCGTTTCGGTCTCACGGCCACGAATCATAGGCGGCACATATTAGCGGCGATCCCCAGTACCGGCAACGCACCGCCGTGTCTCACCTCGCCGCGCAGAACCACCCGAAAAACCTCCCCCCCCAGGGCCACGGCATGTGATAGAGTCGAGCATCGGTCGTGTGATCGAACCGCACGACACTCAACCGGCCTGAATCAACCCTGGCAGGACGGTCATTCGAGACCTGAAGCGACGGGATCTGAGATGCTCGACGACGACCACAAGCCCACCGACGACGCTACTGGCAACGACGCAACCGACGACGCCATCGCTTACGACGACGACGCCGACGATAGTAGTGAATTCGCCCAGTTGCTCGCGGGCGATGAGCGCACGGCCGCGGCGCCGACATCCGGCCAACGCGTGACTGGCATCATCGTGCAGATTGGCGAGCAGGACGCATTCGTCGACTGTGGCGGACGCCAGGAGCTGCCGCTGCCCACCGCCGAGCTGTGCGACGAGGACGGCAAGCAGCAATACTCTGTCGGTGACGAAATCACCGCCCACGTGATCGGCAAAGCAGACGAGATGAGTCTGACCCTGGCGATCAATCTGCGCGAGGCTAGCCTGCGTACCTTGACCGATGCCCACGCGGCCGGTACACCGGTTCGGGGCAAGGTGCACGGCACCAACAAGGGAGGCTTCAACATCGCACTCGGCCGCTTCCGCGCTTTTTGTCCCTTCTCCCAGATGGAACTGCGTAGGATCGAAGACGCCGAAGCGTACATCGATCGCGAGTTCGATTTCAAACTCCTCGAACTAGGCGAGGAAGGCCGCAACATCGTCGTATCGCGGCGTGCTCTGCTTCAGGATGAACGCGACAGCGCGGCGGCGGAGACCCGGGACCGGGTCGTACCAGGCGCTGTACTCCAAGGTGAAGTGACCCGTCTGGTACCCTACGGTGCCTTCGTCGACTTGGGCGGTATCGAAGGGTTGCTGCACATCTCCGAAATCGCACATGAGCGCGTCGAGGATCCGACTGCTTACCTGCACGAAGGCCAACCGATCCGCGTCAAGGTATTGGAGGTCCAGAACCTGGGCGAACCGCACCGCGAGCGCGTCGGCCTGTCGCTCAAAGCCTTGGCGGAGGATCCGTGGCCGGTGACGGTCGGAGCGCTACCGATCGGCAAGGACGTGCCGGGCAAAGTCATGCGCGTGGTCGATTTCGGCGCTTTCATCGAGTTGCTACCGGGCATCGAGGGGCTGGTGCACATTTCCGAACTGGCCGACCGACGGGTTGACCATCCGCACGAGGTGGTCAAAGCCGGAGACGAGATCATAGTACGGATCCTGGATGTCGATCCCGAACGTCGGCGCATCGCTTTGTCGCTCCGCCAGGCGGATCCCGGGGACGACTAACCCGGCCGATTCATGAATGGTCTAGCGGCCGGTCACGGACTCCCGTTGCCGACGGCAGACTGATCCTCACGTAACCTGCGGACGACGGCTACGATCTGTTCAGCAGCGAAATCGACCTCGGCTTGCGTGGTGCTGCGGCCAAGGCCGACACGCAGGCTCGCGCGCGCCAACGCGTCCGGTACTCCCATCGCCAGCAGAACCCGCGACGGACCGCTCTCGCCGCTGGCACACGCCGCACCCGATGAGACCGCAAGCTGTGTCAGTGCCCCGAGCAACCGGTGGGCCATGATGCCCTCGAAGCTGACGTTGAGGTTGCCGGGGAGCCTCTCGACCGGATGCCCATTGAGGATCACGCCGGCCAGGCCGTCTTCGAGTGCCGTCAACAAACGCGTCCGCAACCGAGTCAGCCGTTCGCTCTCCGCTGCCAGTTCGAGGCGGGCCCATCGGCACGCCTCTCCCAGCGCGACGATCCCCGGTACGTTGAGCGTACCGGCGCGCAAACCGCGCTCCTGTCCGCCGCCGGTCAGTAGAGGTTCCAGAGCGACGCGCGGCGCGCGACGCCGTACATAGAGCGCGCCGACTCCTTTCGGACCGTACAGCTTGTGGGCGGACATCGACAACAGGTCGACGCCGTCGGTCTCGACCGCGAGCGGAATCTTGCCCACCGCCTGAGCGGCATCGGTATGGAAGAGCACGTTGTGTCGCTTGCAGATTTCAGCCACAGCACCGATCGGCTGGAGCGTGCCAACCTCGTTCTGAGCCGCCATGACCGTGACGAGAACGGTCTCCGGCTGCAGCGCCTCCTCAACGGCGGCAGCATCGATGATCCCGTCGCTACCGACTGGCAACTGCGTGACG
>JAUVBS010000315.1 GCA_030591105.1 bacterium
ATTTTTCGAATGGGCAGCAAATTTTGTCACTCGGCACGCTCGCTTGACAATAATTAGCAGGGGCCCTAAATTCGGCCCAGATTTCAACAGAGTTGGATTCATAGGCCGCACGGGTGAAATCGCCTAGGCAAGTTGTGACTTTGAGCTATTAGTTCAAGGTCGAGAGGGGTCGGAGTCGATGGCAGTCAAGCTGGGTGAGATGTTGGTTCGGGCTGGGATGATCAGCCAGGAGCAGCTGGATGAAGCCCTTGAGTCGCAGAAAAACAACGGGGAGAAGCTCGGCTTCAACCTGATCAAACTGGGCTATGTCAAGGAAGACGACATAACCCAACTGCTCTCCGAGCAGTACAGCGTGCCCTCGATCAATCTGCGCCATTTCGAGATCGACGAGAGCGTCATCAACCTGATCCCCTCGGAAGTCGCGCAGAAGTATCTGGTGCTCCCGGTCAACCGCACCGGCGCAACGATCACCATCTCGATGGCCGATCCGACCAACGTCTTCGCCATGGACAACATCAAGTTCATGACCGGTTACAACGTGGAACCGGTCGTGGCCAGTGAGATCGCGATCCGCGAGGCGATCGAGAAGTACTACGGATCGCAACACTCGCTCGAACTCAAGAAGGTCATGGACGAGATGGCCGAGGCCGATGCCGAGGCGCTCGAGGTCCTGGAGGAAGAGGAAGAGCTCGACCTCAATGCGTTGGAGGCGTCGAGCGAAGAGGCCCCGGTCGTTAAACTCGTGAACATCATCCTCACCGACTCGATCAAGAAGAGCGCTTCGGATATTCATATCGAACCGTACGAGAAAGACTTTCGTGTGCGCTTTCGCATCGACGGTGTGCTCTACGAGATCATGCACCCGCCGCTGAAGCTGAAGGATGCGATCACCTCGCGGCTGAAGATCATGGCCAAGCTGGACATCTCGGAAAAACGGTTGCCCCAGGATGGCCGCATCAAGATCAAGATGAAGCTCGGTGGTAAGCCCAAGGAGATGGACTATCGCGTCTCGGTGTTGCCCACGTTGTTCGGCGAGAAGATCGTGCTGCGGCTGCTGGACAAAGATAACCTGATGCTGGACATGACCCGTCTCGGTTTCGAGCAGGAGTCGTTGAACAAGTTTGAGCGGCAGATCCTCAAACCGTACGGGATGGTGCTGGTCACGGGACCGACCGGTTCGGGCAAGACCAACACCCTGTACTCGTCGATGAACCGCGTCAACACGCCCGAGACCAACATCATGACGGCCGAGGATCCGGTCGAGTTCAACCTGCATGGCATCAACCAGGTGCAGACCAAAGAGTCGATCGGACTGAATTTTGCCGCCGCGCTGCGCGCGTTCCTGCGGCAGGATCCGAACATCGTGCTGGTCGGGGAGATCCGGGACTTCGAGACCGCCGAGATCGCGGTCAAGGCGGCGCTGACCGGTCACCTCGTGCTCTCGACGCTGCACACCAACGATGCCCCCTCGACGATCAACCGGCTGATGAACATGGGTATCGAACCGTTCCTGGTCGCCACGTCCGTCAATCTGATCTGCGCCCAGCGACTCGTGCGCCGTATTTGCCGCGAGTGCAAGGAGCCGATCCAGATGCCGACTCAGGCGCTGGTCGACATCGGTTTTGGTGTCGAGGATGCACCGGCGATCCAGCTCTACAAGGGGCGTGGCTGTGCGGGCTGCAACAACACCGGCTATCGCGGCCGGGTCGGACTCTATGAAGTGATGGAAATCTCCGAGGATATCCGGGAGCTCATTCTCTCCGGCGCTTCGGCGATGGAATTGCGGCGCAAGGCGGTTGAGGAGGGGATGATCTCTCTGCGCCAGAGTGGATTACGTAAGATTCAGGATGGGGCCACGTCGGTCGAAGAGGTGGTCCGTGAATCGGTACTTTAGGTCGCAGACGGGGGTGGATCGGCCAAACCATGACGCCATGACTCGGCGCGCCGAGTTCAAAGGGGATCAACGATGGGCGTGACGATGCACCAACTGCTCAAGACTCTGGTCGATCAGGGGGGGACGGACCTTCATGTGACGACCAATACCGCGCCCCAGATCCGGGTGCACGGAAAGATGGTGCCGTTGCAAACGCCACCGATGAGTCCGGCCGAAACAAAGAACGTGATCTATAGCGTCTTGACCGATTCGCAGAAGCACCGCTTTGAAGAGAGTTTCGAGTTGGATTTCTCCTTTGGAGTGAAGGGGCTGGCGCGCTTTCGCGCCAACGTCTTTTTTCAACGCGGCGCGGTTGCGGGAGCGTTCCGGACGATTCCCTGGGAGATCAAGAACTTCAATGAGCTGGGGCTGCCACCGGTTGTCTCAAAGCTCTGCGACAAGCCGCGTGGGCTGATCCTCGTGACCGGTCCCACCGGTTCGGGAAAGTCGACGACGCTTGCGGCGATGCTCGACAAGATCAACGCGGAACGTTCGGAGCACATGGTCACGATCGAGGATCCGATCGAGTATCTGCACTCACACAAGAAATGCCTCGTCAACCAGCGCGAGCTGCACGCCGATACCAAGTCGTTCCCGGCCGCGCTGCGCTCCGTGCTGCGCCAGGATCCGGATATCGTGCTGATCGGTGAGATGCGGGATCTCGAGACGATCGAGTCTGCGCTACGAATCGCGGAGACCGGTCACTTGACCTTCGCCACGCTGCACACGAACTCGGCCTCGCAGACGATCAACCGTATCGTCGATGTGTTTCCGCCGCACCAACAGTCGCAGGTTCGAGCCCAGTTGTCGCTCGTGCTTGAAGGGATTCTGTGTCAGGCGCTGCTGCCCAAGCCCGGTGGGCAAGGTCGTGCGCTGGCGATGGAGATCCTGGTCCCGAACGCCGCGATTCGAAACCTGATCCGTGAGGACAAGGTGCATCAGATCTATTCGGCGATGCAGGTCGGACAGTCGAAGTTTGGTATGCAGACCTTCAATCAATCGTTATCCACACTTGTTCACAAACGCCACATCACCCGCGAACTCGCGTTGTCGATGTCCTCGCACGCCGATGAACTCGAAGAGATGATCGGTCGCGGGGCCGTTGGACACCAACCGACCGGGGGCGCGGCTCGCGTCGGCGCTCGCCGGCGCTAGGCCGCCAGGACCAAAGAGGAGAGATCGATGCCTAACTACAGTTGGAAGGGTCGGACCCGGGGCGGGCGTGTGCAAGAGGGCATGCTGGTTGCCGATAGTAAAGAGGCGGCGATCGCTGCGTTGCGCAAGCAACAGATCATCGTCACGGCCGTCACCGAGAAGGGTAAGGAGTTTGCGTTACCCAAGCTGGGCGGCGGAATCTCGAAGAAAGAGATCGCCATCTTCACGCGGCAGTTCTCCGTCATGATCGACGCGGGGCTGCCGTTGGTACAGTGCCTTGAGATCCTGGGCTCACAGCAGGACAACCGGACGTTTCAGAAGATCTTGTTCCAGGTGCGGCAGGACGTCGAGACCGGCTCAACGCTGGCCGACGCGATGCGCAAGCATCCCAAGGCGTTCGATGGGCTCTACGCGAACATGGTCGCCGCCGGTGAGGCCGGCGGTATCCTCGATACGATTCTGCAACGTCTCTCCACCTACATCGAGAAGATCGTCAAACTTCGCGGCGCGGTACGGTCCGCGATGGTC
>JAUVBS010000484.1 GCA_030591105.1 bacterium
GACTTCGATCCCATCGAGCCGTACGTCGCCTACTTGCGGCAGGTGGTGCCCGCTGAGTTGTTGGCGGAGATTCCGCGCGCGGCGGTGAATGGTTTCCGCGCCGCGTTCTGCACCGAGGGTGGATCGATGGCGGTCACGGCACGGCGCGTGTTCGCCGCTCTGGACATCGGCGTCAGCGGCGACGCTATTTCTGGCGACGCTACCGCTGGTGACGCGGCTGTGAGCGACAGCGAACCGGTCTTCTTGACTCACGAAGCCGAGAGCAGCAGCTACCACGGTATTGGCATTGTCGACGGGGTGAATCACGGCGTCGATCCCAGCAAGTGGCAGGTCTATAAAAACGTCGGTGCCCAGGAAATTCTGCAACGGAAGCAAGCCGACGTTTTTTTCATCTGGGATCCCGACGGCGACCGCTTCAACATGGTCACCACCGCGCCGGCCGCGTTGGCCGACGGCGCGCGTGCCGCCGGTCTGGAGGTCGATCCGCTCGATGCTGGGCGCTGCCTGGTCTACTTCCAACCGAACCAGATCTATTTCATGCTCACGGCGCTGAAACTCGATGCACTCGCCGGCGACGGTAGCCTCGACGACTACGACTGGATCGTAGCGACGACTTTTCCGACCAGCCGCAGCATCGGTGAGATCGCCGCGACCTATCGTGAACGCCACGGTGGCCGGCTGAGCACATTCCTCACGCCAGTGGGGTTCAAGTATTTCGCTGCACTGGTGGCCGACCTGGAAGAGCAGATCGCCGCTGCCGCCGCCACCACCGACGCCACCACGGACACCGTCACCGGTGCGACCGACGTGACGGGCCAGCGCACGATGTTCGGCCCGGCGCCGCGCCTGCTGATCATGGCCGAGGAGAGTGGTGGCGCCGCCATGGGACCGGCCGAGCCGCTGCGCAGTCGTCACGGTGCACGGCTGGCGCTCGCAGCCAAAGAAAAAGACGCCATGCAGATCGGTGTGATGGCGCTCTGCCTGGCCGCGCGCTTGCATACCGATGGCGGCAGCTTCGCCGCCTACTATCTCGAACTTCTCGACCGGTTCGACACTCGCTACCGCTTCTACGAGCGCCGCGACGTGACGCTGTTCGACGAAGCGCTTCAGGGCCAGGAGCGGGCCGCCGCGCACGCGGCGGGTAATGCTCGCAAAGAGGCGACGGTCGCCTACTTCGCGTCACTGGAGGGACTGACACCCGCTGAAGCTGCGAAGCGGCTCGGTGAGTGCCTACCGGCCGGCACTGAGTTACCGCCGATCGCGCGGGTCTTTCACGCTGGCGACGGCACCTTGATCGAGATGGACCGGCTGTGGTTCGAGCTGCGCGCCTCCGGGACCGACGCTGTGCTGCGCTACTACATGGAAGGAAGCGATGAAAAGCAGGTCGGCGCGTTGAACGAGGCGATGACCCGGATCGACATCCCCACTGACGGGTGACGACGTTTTGCAGCGCACTGGACCACGCTACGGCTACGGTTTCAGTCGCGGTCCGAAATCCCCGCCGTCGCCGTAAGCGTCAGGTCATGCCTTGAAAAAGGTGTCTCGCGGTGAGCGGCAGTGTGGTCAAGGCTTAAGTCTTTAATATACGCCTCATAGATCAAGTGCGGGCCCCCCGGGGGGTCTTTGTTTGTGGAGACAAAAATTTAATCCAAGTATGAAATCCCTCGGCTTTGCCGGAGGTACCTGACTTATCGATATTGCAAGTCGTGTCTGCCGCGGCTGGAGCAGGCATATTTTCCGACGTATACCCTAAGCGTTACCAGCCGGCCAGATTCTACAACACGTTCCAATCCAGGCTAAAAACGGAACGTGCCGAAGAATTCGATACCCTCGAATTCCGGCTCGTACTTACAAACACCCCCTGAGCAGAGAAAGCCCGCCTGCCGCTTGCCGAACCACGTCCCGAGTCTGCCGCCACCACGGAGGTTGTACGCGATCACGCCGGCCGGGAACGGTCCCTTCTTGTCCAGACCGAGGAAATCACGTTGCTCCTGGTACATGTTGTCGACCTCGAGGATTGCGGCGAACGCCCAGTTCGGTGCGATCTCGTACTCGAGCTTGAACCATTCCTGGTCGTACGCACCGAAGTCATAACCGCCGGTACC
>JAUVBS010000475.1 GCA_030591105.1 bacterium
CCTTGGTATTGAGACGCTTGCCGCCGCTGCCTGTGGGGAAGCACTCCGGGCTCAGCCGCCGGCCAACAGCAGCGCCGGTACGGTGACCGGCATCTGGAGCAACGCTTGCGAGAGAGTCTTACCCTGGGGATCGATGAGCAGACTGCGTGTGCCGCCGCCACCGAGCGCCCTTTCGAGCAGGAAATTCAGGCCGTGCAGATTGTCGAGTTGATAGCGGATGACCCGACCGCCAATCTTGGCGCCGAAAAACTCGGCCACCACCTCGGCAGTCAGATTCACCAGCAGCCAATCGTAGATCTGCGGCGAACGGGCGAGCACCCCGATGTTACAGGTGTCTCCCTTGTCGCCCGAGCGGGCGTAACAGATCTCGCGCAACAGCACTTTACGTTTGCGGCCACGCAGACCGCGCGGGTCGGGCTCACGCGGGGCCGGCCGCTGACGGTCCGGAGGCCGCGCCTGGACGCGCACCGGAAAGTTGATCTCGGTGAACTCCTCTTCGCCGCCGGTGGCGATGGTCAACACCTTGGCCACCACCCGGCTACGGTGCAACAGCGCCGGCCAGTAGGCGATCACCTGTTGGGGTTTGGGCCGCCCGCGGGTCGTGACCGCCATCCCCGCCGGGCCCGACAGGATCAGCGTTGCGAGGTTCTTGCCGAAGTCGCGGATCTTGTCCAGATCGTGGTCGGCGACGCCGAACCGCAGTAGCCCTTCGGTCGGCTCACACCCTTGCAATCCCGCGGGCCAGATGGTTCCTGAACCGATCAGTCCGGTATGTCGTTTCTCGTAACGGTGTTTGAGCTTGTGCCAGAAAATGTCGGCGATGACATCGGCCTTGCGAGTGATGTCCGGGCCGCAAACGAGTACTTCACCCTCGGCCTTCCAGCCGTCCTCGTAAGCCATGGAGACCTTCAAGTGGTCCGGCGCCGGTCCACCCTCGATCCCGAAAACGCGCACCCGGTCCGGACCGGCCTGTTCAAGCTCGACCGAGTCGAAGTAGGCGACGCCGTCAGGAGAGATGTACTCACTCGGGTCTCCCATCTCGTAGACCAGTTGCTCTTTGACGGTCTTCTCGTCGACCATCCCGCCGGTGCGCCGGTGCTTGGTCACGAAGAACGTTCCATCGCGCTGCATCTCGATGATCGGGTAGCCGATGTCGGCAAAGCTCGCGACCTCATGCCAGTCGGTGATGTTGCCGCCGCTCGCCTGGGCACCGCATTCAATGATGTGCCCGGCGACGATACCGGCGGCCATCTTGTCCCAGTCGGCCATGTCCCAACCGAAGGCGTGGATCATCGGTGCGAGGGTGATACCGGTGTCGGTCACCCGGCCGGTCACGACGATCTGGCAGCCCGCGTCCAGCGCCTTGACCACCGGTTCGGCGCCGAGATAGATGTTGGCCGCCGAGATACGATTGCGGATCGGGAAGAAATCCTCGCCGGTCTCCATATTGGTGAATCGCTCGCCGGCAGCGCTCAGCTCGTAGAGTTGGTCCGAGATGTCGTCGCCGTAGACGATACCGACCTTCAACTCGAGCCCCATACGACGCGCCATCGCCACGATACGGCGCCCGAGACCGATGGGATTGATACCGCCGGCGTTGGCGATGACCTTGACACCTTTCTTGACGATCAACGGGAGGCAATCCTCGAGCTGGTGCAAGAAATCGACCGCGTAACCCAGATCTGGATTGACCTTTTGCTGGCGCTTGAGGATCGACATGGTGATTTCGGCCAGGAAGTCCATGGTGATGTAGTCGAGCTTGCCGCCGGTCAACTGGCGTTTGAGAGCGGACAGATCGTCCCCCCAGTAGCCACTGGCGTTACCGACACGGATCTTCTGCCTGGGCAAGACGGACTCCCTTCGAGTTGGCCGGCGGCGGACCGTGGGCACGCCGCCGGTGGCACGGGTGGGAAACCCTGGTAGACTAACGTCAACCCGCCGTGGTAACAAGGATGGCGAGGCCTCCAGGGGTATCGTGCGGCGGCACAGCCATATGGGTAAAACGCCGACGCGGCCCGCAACGGGACGGAAAATCGTGGATTCGGCGGGACTCGAGCAGAACTTGCGTTACTACTTTCCCTTCGGCTTCGCCACCTCGCTACAGGCGTGGCAGCGGTACGTCGTCGATGAATTGCTGGAACCGGTCGCGCCGCTAGCGCAGCAGAGCA
>JAUVBS010000485.1 GCA_030591105.1 bacterium
CGCGCTGGCCACCAGTTCGCTGGGCAACGCATCGCCGCCCGGCGAATCGACACGCAGGACCACCGCCTTCACCCGGCTATCGCGTACCAGTTTGTGCAGATACTCGGCGGTCGCCCTCCCCTTGATACCGCTATCCATGTCGCACAGCCCGATGGCATAGACCACGGCAACGCTGGGCGGTTGACCCCACTGCTGCTCCGGATAACGGCCCGGCAGGTAAGATCGATGGACATTGGCGAAGCGCGCGCCGTCACGCTCGATCCGCAGCCACTCGGTGACATTTTGCCAGTCGCCGACGTCATCGATCAGATTCATGTCCCGTGCACGTTCGGGCATGATGATCACCACGTCGTCGACGGCCCGTTGATAGTCTTGCGCGTCGATGCCGCGGCTAGCCGTCACGCCTCCACGCAGAGTTGCGAACATTACCTCGATCAGCCGCGTGCGCTGTTCGCGCTCGGCGGCGGACATGTCGGTCCGCGACAGCACCTCGACGGCGCTCTTGTGGGTGAAGTAGCGCAATTCCTGGAAACCGAGCCCGAGCTTGTCCAGTAAGTTCTTCAGATAGGTGCGTCCGGCGACCAGACCGGGCAACATGATGTGACCCATGGGGTCGAGGACCAAGTGATCGGCAACCGACGCGAGGTAATATTCCAGCATACCGACCCGGTTGGCGTAGATCACGATCTCCTTGCCACCGGCCCGCAGCTGCTCGAGTTTGGCGCGCAGCTCCCAGGCCAGCGAAGGACGGGTGCGGAAGTCGGCCAGGTTCAGCACGACGCCGTCGATGTTCCCGTCCGCAGCGATGGCGTCGAGCCAGGTTGCCAGCTGGAGCCACGGTAAACGCTTCTCGTCGAAGTAGCGGTACTTCTGGTAGGTGAGCACCCGGTTCTCGAGATCGAGCAACACGTAGCGCGGCGACCGTTCGAGACTCCAGGTTTCCGATGCTTTCAGATCGCGCAGCGGCGGATTCACCCGGAGCAGGAACGTGGTCGTGCCCAGATCGCCGTCGGCAACCGTAGGTATACCGTCCAAGCTGATGCCCCATAGCGTCACGCCGAGGTCGACGACCCACCGGTAGCCGTCGTCGGTCAGATCGTCGTCGAGCAGCTTGGCACCTAGCTGCACACCACGGATCGGCCGCACCGCTAGACCGGCCCCCCACCGCCCGTCACCGATGGTGTCCTTGGTATCGAGTACATACTGCCCGAAAAGGGTCAACAGATCGTTGCCGAGCAGCCGCAAGCCGAGATCGAAGTAGCCCTGCCGGGCGCTGGACTTGACCGACCACTGGCCCGTCGCCCCGAAAGAAATGTGCCGCGACGGCCGCTGCAAGAGACCGACCAGAAAGGCGTCTTCGCGGCCCAGCAATTCGTCGGCGCCGGTAGCCCAGCGATAAGCCACGCCGAACGACCCCGCCCGTGTACCACGGGAGAGACCGATCTGCCAGTCGTTGACCCGTTGGGTCCCGCCGTCGTGGGCGAAGACCTGGCTGTTCATGGCGATGGCGAGCCAACCGCGCGTCGCGAAGCCCCAGTTGTCCAACTGGTTGGGCCGCACACTACGGTCGTTCCACCAGAGAGCCAGCTCGCCACCCTTCCCGGTCGACCAGACCGACGGATTGATGAACCCACCGGCCGCGCCGGCAGTTACACCCGCCGTTTGCGGTATGAAATCGGTATCCTGATGATGGTCCAACAGCTTACCCTGGGGCCCATCCTGCGCCGCGGCGGTCTCGGGGACCACGATAAGAAGTAGCGCGACCAGTGGGGTGAGTAGCAGGGCCGGTACGGTCGGTAGCATACGCATGGGCAGGGTGACTCCTTGGCTCAGCGGTAGTCGGCAGCGTAGTATGGTGCGGGGCGGCGCCGGGCAGCGCGGGGCGGAGCGAGGCGCCGCCGATATCACCACGCCGCGAGTATACACGGCGGGTGCTTACAGTCTCGCTCGTTTTTCTGCGGGGAGTATCATGCAGTCGATCGAGAACAGGATGTTCGTCCGGGAAGTGCACGCCGGCGCGGCCGCACGGTCGTCCGGTGACGCTGGGCAGTCGTCCGATGACACACGGCGGTTGGCCGACACCGCACCGGCAG
>JAUVBS010000122.1 GCA_030591105.1 bacterium
GCCACCCATATAGCGGCTGCCAACGACCAGATCATGGTTCTCGATCTCGACCAGGAAATGATCCAGCACTTCGGGATCGTGACTGAGATCGGCATCCATTTCAAAGACACAGTCGGCATCGCTGTGGGCGAGTACCCACTGAAATCCAGCGACATACGCCGCGCCCAGACCATGTTTGAACGGCCGCTCGAGCAGCCGTACACGATCGCCGTACTCCGGCAACTGCTTGACGATATCCGCCGTACCGTCGGGCGAATTGTCGTCGACCACCAGAACGCTGAGCCGCTCGTCGCGCGCCAGGATGAGTGGGATGAGCCGACCGATATTGTCGGCCTCGTCGTAGGTGGGGATGACGACGATCGCCCGACTGATGGCGGCCCGGCTATTTCTGGCGCCAACGTTCACAGTCATGCACCTTCTCCGCCGTCTATCGCGTCATCCGGAGCGGAAGCTACAGAAACCTCTTGGCCGATACGGCGGCGCCACGGGATGACCGGCCACACCAGCAGGAGCGCCACGCCCGTTAGCGCCGCCAACGTGATGGTCAGCCCGGTACCAACGGCGCGGTCGTGGTAGTGGAAACGAACCTCATGCGTACCGGCCGGTAGCGCGACAGCCCGCAGACAGAGATCGGCCCGTAATAGCTCGCCCGGCTGGCCATCGACGCTGACCTGCCAGCCGTCGGTGTGCATGTCCGCAAGCAAAAGCAGGGCCGGAACGGGTGTTTCGGCGCGCAGTACGACTTCCGTCAGACCGTCGGACACAAATGATACCGGCGGCAGGGTACCGTCGTACGGCTGAGGGCGCGGCACGGGTGTGCTCTCGAGCACGATTTCGTCGGCGAAGCGGTGCCTTCCGGTCTGGATAGCGTCCAGAAACGGCCCCAGAGCGTCCTCTTCCGGCAACGACGAGACGAGGCGGTAGCGGGTCACCAGCCGCGCCCGCGGTAAGGCCGCGCGGTTGTGATAGAGGGTGGTGCCACCGGTCACCAGCGGCTCCGGATCGAGATCGGCGCCGAGCTCACGCAGCAACCCGAAAGCGTCGGCCGGCAGCTCAACGTCCAGCGCGACGACGGTCGCAGCCAGCCAACTCGCCAGCCGACCGGCAGGACGTTCCGGATCGTACAGGCGGCGGCGGATCTGTTCAAAGGTGGCCAGCTTGGCCGGATGGTAGCCGCCCAACGAGCGCACGCCGGCGGTGAAGTAGCGATTGTCCCGGGCCGCACCGCTCAGGGGCCAGACGCGGTCGTGCGCCACAGCCTCGCGCAGCTGGGCAGCGATTGGATCGACCGGGGCGGTCGTCGTACCGCGCCGGAAACTACGTCCCAGCGGCGACGCGGCCACCAGCGTCGCTGCGCCGCTCTGGTCGTAGGCCACCCTGAGCAACGACCGCTCCGGATGGACGATCCGTGTGCCGACCGCGCCGAGATCCAGCGCCACGAGAGCGGCCAGCACCCAGATCAAACCGCGCTTGCGGAAAGTCACGTTGCGCACCGCGTACCAGAGTGCCGCGCCGGTCGTCACCAGGATCAAACCGATGCGCATCAGATCGGCCTGCTGCAACTGCCACGCCGCATCGAGCAGCACTGGCGGGGCCGGTTTACCGGCACCGGCGGCCATCGTGCTCAACGCGGTTTGATACGGCCCGCGAGCCAGTCCGAACGCCCCGAGCAGCAACAGCGCGCCGAGCGCCGCGAATCCCATCGGCAGATAACGCCGCCAGCGCCGACTAGCCGGCTCCACTTGGCTCAACCAGGTCGCCCCGGCCGGTGCGAGCATCGCTACGGCCAGGCCGGTCAGGATCAACACCATCGACGGCACCCGGAATTTGTTGAAAAACGGTAAGGTGTCGTAGAGCAGCTGGTAGACGCCGGGGCTGTATCGCCCGCAAGCGACCAGAATCGCCATCAGTGCCCAGCAAGAGATCACACCGGCCAACCAGCGCCGGCCGGTGGCCCACGCCAGAGCCGCCAGCGACAAGAGCAAGAAGCCGAGATAGTTGGGATAGTCCGTGAACGGCATCGACCCCAGGTAGGTCGCGGCGCCGAAGCCGGCGTGCGACGGCAACACCAGAGTCGCCAATTCGGCCGGCGCTAGACTCCAGCCCGTGGCGTAATCGAAGCCCACGCCGCCGGCGGCATCTTGCCCCCGGATAGAAATCGCCGCGTACTGCTGCACCGGTAGCAGCAGGATCGCACCGATCATGAACCCGAGGATCACCGCGACAGCAAGTTGGCCCACCCGCTGCCAGCGGAGCCGCGCGGCGACCGCCTGTTCCAGCTTATCTAGCGGCCTTAGACCATAACAGAAAGCGAAATACGCCACGGTCAACAATGTATAGTAACTGATCTGCAAGTGGCCACGCAGAAACTGCAGGCCGAGCAGTAGCGCGGTAATCGCCACCGCCCGGGCGCCCCGGCCGCCGAGGACTTGCCAACTCCAGGCCAGGATCCAGGGCAAGTACATCGCCGCGCCAAGTTTCGAACCGTGGCCGTGAACTCCCCAGGCCACCACCTTCGGCAAAAGGATCCAGACCGTCGCTCCCAGCAGTTGGGCCGCTAGCGGTAGCCGCCACTGTGAGAGCAGGTATGCCATGCCCAGCCCGCCGACGAGCAGGTGCACGAGCAGCCAGGTCAGCGGTGGAAAGCCGAGTCGCTGCTGCAGGAAGTTGAACAGTGTCGCCGGCGGATAGAGGAAACGCACGTAAGCGAGCGAGCCGAAGGTCGGCATGCCGGCGAACAAGTACGGGTTCCAGAGCGGATAGTGGCCGTCGGCCAGGGCGGCATCGCCCACCGACCTGAAAGCGTCGGCGTTGCGGGCATCGGCGCTGACGTACACCTCGTTACGTAGAACCGCTCCCGGAAAAACCGCGGTCAAGATCAACAGCAAGATGCCGGCCATGAGCAACGGACGTCGCCACCGCAGCCGACGACCCACCGCGGTGACCGACGCCGCCTCGGCAGCCGGCTTGCGCGATCGAACTCTCGATTTGCGCTGGGCAGCGCCCACACTATCTCCTCGCGATCGGCATTACGCGCCGACCACCTCTGCGGCCGGATCAACGTTTTCAGTCAGCAAGGGTATCATCGGTGCGGCGGATGTGTCCACCAGCGGCGCGATCGGTCGTGCGGCCCCTCGCAGCGTCAGCCGTGCCAGCGGTCACGCGCCGCACTGACCGGTCTGGTGCTCCGCGCAGTTCGTCCAGAAGTCCCTGGACGATGGCGTACGCGGTGGCCGGCCGGCCGTGCCAAAGGTGCCACCCCACATGGGCAGCCGTAAACCCCACCTGCGCCACCGCCAGTACGGGCCGGCGACGTCGCGGCCAATGGCGCCGTAGTAGCTGAATATGACTACGAGCGCGCAAATAGACCCGGCGGGGACTGCCGCTACCCAGTGTCGCGCTGACCTTGTGCAGAACCAGGGCTCGCGGTACGTGCAGGATCGCGCCGCCGACGGCGCGGATACGCAGACAGTAATCGGTATCCTCGCCGTAAAAGTAGTAACTCTCGTCCAGTTGGCCGACGTGAGCCAAAGCGTCCGGACCAAGCAGCAATGCGCAGCCGGTGCCGTAATCGACAAAACTCGTCTCGCTGGAGAGGTGGCCGGTCAGCTGGCGCAGGCCGCGGTGTCTTATCCAGCCGGTCCAGCGACCTACCGCGCCGCCGTCGTACCAGGCGCGCGCCGGATCGTCGGCGTAGCAGATGCGGGGTGTGGCGACCCAGGCACGTGGCTCACTGTGCAGTCCGAGCACCAACCGCTCGAGGCTGCCCTGCGGCACGATGGTATCGTTGTTCAGCAGCAGGACGTACCCACCGGCCAGCACCTCGTCGCGTAGCCGGGCGAGCCAGAGGTTGTTCCCGCCGGCCCAGCGGAGGTTCTCCGCCGCGACGACGATCTCCACGGTGGGGAACTGCGCGCGTGTATAAGCGACCGAATCGTCTTGTGAAGCGTTGTCGATCAGGATCACCCGTAGCGGCTGGTAGCTCGCATCCAGTAACGAGCCGAGGCAGTCGTCGAGGTGCGCGCGCCCGTTCCAGTTGACCACCAAGACGGTCAGCGGTGGCAAAGGGATGGCTGCGGCGCCAGGCACCGCTCCGTCAAACGCTGTCGCGCACACGGTACTCCCGCTCCGGGTGGCGGCCGGCTACCACGAGTTCGGCGATCAACCCCAAGCTGACGAACTGCACGGCCATCACGATCATGATCAGACCGAGCACCAGGATCGGACGCACGCGCAATCCGTGGCCCAGCAGCCACTGGAGCAGGAAGTAGAACGAGATGCCACCGCCGACGACTCCCAGAACCGTGCCGACCCGACCGAAGAAGTGCAGCGGACTGCTACCGCGGGCATACAGAAAATAGACGGTCAACAGATCCAAGAATCCGTTCAAGAAGCGGTCGAGCCCGTACTTCGTATGGCCGTGTTTGCGCGCGTGGTGGCACACCGGCAACTCGGTAACGGCATATCCGCTCAGATGGGCCAACGCCGGGGTGAAGCGGTGCATCTCGCCGTAGAGCCGGAGCGAGTGCGTCACTTCCCTGCGGTAGGCCTTCAGCCCGCAGTTGAAATCGTGCAGGCGCAGACCGCACATCCGGCCGGTGGCCCAGTTGAACAGCTTCGAGCTCTGGTTCTTCACGAAGCTGTCCTTGCGGTCTTGTTTCCAGCCCGACACGAGGTCGAAACCTTCGTCGATTTTCGCCGTTAGCCGCTGGATCTCGGCCGGGTCGTCTTGCAGATCGGCGTCCATGGTCACGATGACGGCGCCGCGGGCGTGGGCGAACCCCGCGGCCAGAGCCGCCGCTTTGCCGAAATTACGGCCCATGCATAGTCCGTGCAGTTCGGCGTGTTGCTGCGCCAACCGCTCGATGACGGTAAAAGTACCGTCGTCGCTGCCGTCATCGACGATCCAGACGTCGTAGCTCAAACCGCTACCAGCTAGCGCCTCGGTGATGGCCTCTACCAGCTCGGTCAGCGAGGCCGCTTCGTTGTACGCCGGTATGACCACCGACAGATCGACAGCCGGGGCGGCATCGGGAGCGATCTCGCCCGCCGCCGAAGACCGCACATGCACCGTCGTCTCAGTCACCCGATCGCCTCCTCTGCACGACCCAACGCACCTGCCGGGCCAACCCGTCTGCCAACGGTACGGTCGGTCGATACCCGATGAGTTCTTCGACCCGCGACCGGTCGGCAAAGGTGTCGCGCACGTCGCCCTCGACCACCGGCTCGTAGATCAACTCCGGGCTTTCAGCCGCAGTTTCGGTCGCCAGCAGCCGGACCAATTCGTCCAGGGCCTCGCGCAGCGACACGCGTGACCCGCCGCCGACATTGAATACCGCACCGGGCTGCGGGGCCGCGACGGCCCGCAAGTTCGCGCCGACGGCGTCAGCAACGTAAGTGAAATCGCGGGTCTGGCTACCGTCGCCGAACACGCGGAACGGCGCGCCGTCCAGCGCGGTCTCGATGAAACGCCGGAACGCCATGTCCGGCCTTTGCCGCGGTCCGTACACCGTGAAGTAGCGGAGGCTCGCCGTCGGCACCCCGAAGTTGTCGGCATACAGGACACAGAGGTGCTCCGCCGCCAACTTGGTCACCCCGTACGGAGAGCGCGGCTGCGGCAACGCCCGCTCGGTGACCGGTAAATCCTCCTGGTCGCCGTAGACCGAACTGCTACTCGAATAGACGAAACGCTGCAGCGAGCCGGCGATCGCCGGCCGCTTGCACGCCTCGAGCAGACGCTGCGTCGCCATGACGTTCCAATCGAGGTACTGCCGGAAATAGTCGCCCCAGCTCGCGCGCACGCCGGCCTGTGCGGCAAGGTGGAAACAGGCCACCGTGCCGTCGAGCAACGCTTCCGGATCGATGGTCAGCAGATCTTCCTGCCGAAAGGTGAACCGCTCGTGCCCGATGAAGCCGGCCAGATGTTCGCGCTTCTGAGCCGGATCGTAGTAGTCGGTTAGGCTATCGACACCGGTCACCCGGCAGCCGAGCGCCAGCAGTGCCTCGGTCAGATGACTACCGATAAATCCGGCGCAACCGGTCACCACCACTTTCTGTCCGGGGCTCAACAGCGCCGTGATCGCCGGTGGTAGCTCTGCCAGCAGTTGCTGCAGTTCCTGATCGGTCACCGGCTTCCTCCTTCTACTGCTTCGTCGATGCGTTGTTGCTCGCGCTCGAGCGCCTGCGCGCGAAGTTGCGCGACGATCTCGGCCATGGCGGGATCGCGCTCGCCGCTCTGACGTTCCCACCGTTCCATGACGTCCTGCGCTTCGGCCGCGCGGCCCAGGTACTGGAAGATCCGAAAGAGGGCCTCGTAGTAGAACTTTTCGTCCGGCTCACGCGCGATCTGTGCGTTGAGCCAGTTCACTGCCAGACGCGGGCGGTTGACGCGGACCAGGGAGATTCCGGTCTCGGCCGCCGCACGTTGCCACAGGTCCGTCGCTACGTGTTCGCGGATCCGATCGAGGTACGCCAAAGCCTCTTCGGTGCGGCCTTTCTCGACCAGGACCAGCGGATAGATACCGATCGACTGCACGTTGTAAGGGTCGAAACGCATCGCCATCTCGAACGAGGC
>JAUVBS010000240.1 GCA_030591105.1 bacterium
CGTTATCCTGCGCCCGCTCCATGCGCAAGCCGAGGCTCCTGACGCCGCGTAGCACCAGCCACGCTTGATGGGGGTCCATGGTACCGCCCAGGTTGGTGTGCACCTTGCGCAGCCGGGCGAGCATTTCCTCATCCTGGGCCACGACGATGCCGGCCACCACGTCGGTGTGCCCGTTGATGAACTTGGTCATCGAGTGCAGGACGATGTCTGCTCCCAGCGCCAGCGGGTTCTGCAGATAGGGCGAGGCGAAGGTGTTGTCGACGCAGAGTAGTGCTCCGTGGGCGTGCGCGATTTCGGCCACCGCAGCGATGTCGGTCAGCTTGAGCGTCGGGTTGGCCGGGGTCTCGATATAGACCAGCGTGGTCTCCTTTTGCATGGCGGCCGCCACGTTGGCGGAGTCGGCGGAATCGACAAAAGTCGCCTCGACGCCGAATCGCGGGTACTCGTTCTCCAGGATCGACCGGCTCGGTCCGTACAGGGCTTCGGTACAGACGACGTGTTTGCCCTGGCCCAGCGTTGTCAGGTAGACCAGATTCACCGCCGCCATACCGGTCGCGGCGCCAAGCGCCCCGCAGCCACCTTCCTGTGCGGCGATGTTCGTCTCGAGTGCCTCGATGGTCGGGTTGCCCAGGCGGGTGTACTTGTAACCTGCCTCGCCCCGGAAGCAAGCCGCCCCGTGATCGGCATCGCGAAACGCGAAAGTGCTGGTCTGGTAGATGGGTGTCGCCACCGCGCCGGTGGCTGGATCGGCGTGTTGGCCGGCATGGATGATACGCGTGATCCGGCCGACTTTCGACGTGTCGTGCATCGCTGAATTCCTTCCTCGGGTCCGGCGGTCGGCGCGGCTTTCGGCCCGAGAAGTGATCAGGCGGTGCGGCGTCGGTCGACGCAGGTAGCTTGTTACGTGCGAATTCACCCCCTATAATAGGAAGCTGAACGCCCGCGCGCCACGTCTTCTGGTCGCGGCTAACCCCTTGTGCCCGGAGGTTCTAGATGAGCAGTGTGATATCTACCGCCGCGGCTGCGCGCGAGCCAGCCGTCCGGCCGATCCTTCTGGCAGCCGCCGTTGCCGCTGCGGCTACCGTCGCCTTGATCCTGGTCGTTGCCCCGGTGCTGGCGTCTCCGGCGGGTGAAGGTTGGAACTACCTGCCCAACGACGATATCGGCGCGGTCGATTTCAAGGCCGCCCATCCGCTGTTCGACGGCCGCGGCGTCGTCATCGCGATCCTCGATACCGGAGTCGATGCCTTTGCTCCCGGCTTGGAGCACACTGCGACGGGGCAGACCAAGCTGATCGATGCGCGCGACTTCAGCGGTCAAGGCGACGGGGATGTCGCCCTCGCTGAGAGCGACACAGCCGCCGGCGCGGCGACGATCTTCAAGACGGAGGACGGGCTCCAACTGAGCGGCGCGACGCTACTGGCCGTGCCGCCGACACCAGACGACGGGTCAGCCTATCCCGTCTACATCGGCGTGATCGAGGAAGGGCAGTTCCAGAACAGCCGTGTCCACGACTTGAACGACGACGGCGATAACAGCGACCGCTTCGGGTTCCTGTGTTATCTGGCCGATCGCGAAGCGGTGGAGCAAACACTTGGGGTGGGCGCCGGTTACGAATTGCTGTCGGGGATGAACGAGACTGCGCGGCAGGCTGTGGTCTCTGCACGCCGCAGTACCAAGGTGTGGCTGGTCGTGGTCGATACCGATGGCAACGGCGACCTGGCCGGCGAAGCGATTCTACGCGACTACCACGTCGGCCACGACTCCTTCCGGTTGGGCAATCCGAACGCTCCAGACAGCCGTACGCTCATGGCGTGGCAGGTCACCGTTCGCGACAACGAAGACCGGCGCGGTAGTCCCGAATCACCGACAGTGGAGTTCCACTTCGACGACGGTTCGCACGGCACCCACTGCGGCGGTATCGCGGCTGGCTTCGAAGTCAGCGGCCAGGCCGGCCTGGACGGTGTGGCACCCGGCGCCTGGGTCATCTCCTGCAAGCTGGGCGACAACCGGCTGGCCGGCGGCGCGACACGCACCGAGTCGATGAAGAACGCGTTCGAGCACGCCGCCGAATTCGGCAAGAAGTACGGCGTACCGGTGGTGGTGAACATGAGTTTCGGCATCTCTTCGGTCGAAGAGGGTGACGACACCATGGGGAACTGGCTCGATGATTTCCTCGCGGAGCGGCCCGGCTTCTACGTCTGCACCAGTGCCGGTAACGAAGGGCCGGGTCTGTCGACCGTCGGCCTACCGGCCACCAGCTACAGTGTCATCGCTTCGGGCGGCTATCTCTCGATCGGCACCGGACACGACCTCTACAACGCCACGCTGCAGCGCAACACGCTGTTTGCATTCTCGAGCCGCGGGGGCGAGACGGCGAAGCCGGATGTCGTGGCCCCTGCCGCCGCACTCTCCACGGTACCGGGCCACGTCGACGGCAGCGCGCGCTTCAACGGTACCAGCATGGCGAGCCCGCAGACCGCCGGCGCCATCGCCTGTCTGCTTTCGGGTGCGTTGCAAGAAGGGTTCGAGGCGCACTGGGGCATGGTCAAACGGGCGTTGATCGCCGGTGGCCGGCCGGTCGATGGCTTTGCCTTGACCGATCAAGGCGGCGGACTGGTCGCACTCGAACCGACCTGGGAGGTTCTGCAGAAACTGGCCGACAGCGAGTCGGCTCACCAGTTGCTCTGGTACCGTATCGAGACCGAGTGTCCACTGCAAGCCGACGGAACGAGTGATGCGGCCTACTGGCGTACCCCTGGTGGGGCTCCGGTGGCCCCCGAACAGGTGACCTTCACGGTGCACCCGATCTTCCATCCCGATTTGACCCCGGACGAGAAAGACACCTTTTTCCGCAGCTTCAAATTCAAGAGCGAGGCCGACTGGCTGAAGGTCGTCGCCGGCAAGCGCTACATCCGCGGCGACATGGGTATGCAGGTCGTCGTCCAGTACGACGGAGAGCGCTTGAGCGACCCCGGTGCCTACGCGGCACGCGTCATCGGGAGTCTGGACGGAGGGGATCTCGGCGGTCTGGCCGGCCGTGAGCTCTACCTCTGGAATACCGTCGTCGTCGGTGAACCGCTCGATTCTGAGGTCGGCTATTTCTTGAGCTGGACCGAGCACGACCAGCCCGCGAGCTGGGTAGAGCGCCGTTATGTCAACGTACCACCCGGCGCATCCGCGCTGCGGGTGCGGCTCGAAACGAGCAAGGACGTTGGTAGCAAGCGCGGTGCGCGCGTGGTGACCGAGATCTGCGACCCGGAGGGCCACGTCCACGGTCGCTGGCCCGGTTACGCCACCGTCGACGGCGAGCAAGTCATCGACACGACGATTTTACGGCCCGAGTTGCAACCGGGGACCTGGGAGATCAACGCCATCACGAGCATTGCGGCCATGGATCCATCGACCTACCGACTGACCGTCAGTTGCGACGGTTACGACGCTCCCGAAGTGATTACCGCGCTCCCGCGTGACGGCAACGGCAAGGATGCCAGCGCGACCTTCACGGTGACCCGCACCTTCGGTGGCGTCTTCCGCGGTGAGGCCAGCGCGGTCGTCGAAGGGCTCCGGGCCGAACGCGAGATCACCATCGAGGAGAGTGACGAGTGGACTTATAAATTCACGCTCGATGGCGACACGCCACGCGCCGAATTCATCCTGACGATGGATAAGGCGACCGCTAACCTGTTCACCGATTGTGCGGTGAATATCCTCGACTCGAGTGGCGAGGCGCTGCGTGCCGGCGCCTTCGACGGAGTGCAGGCCGAGGTCCGGATGAGCCTGCCCGACGGACAGAGCGAAGCGACCTATACCTTGCAGGTGGTCGGTGCATTTGCCATCGCGGCCGACATGCAAGAGTGGGGTTTCACCGCGGAGGAGAAGTACTACCTGGCGCGACCCATATCCGGCCAGGTCGAGCGCGCCGGTGAGGGGCCGCTACGTCTGTACAGCGGTGTGCCGACCGAGGTGAAGGTCTCCTTCGCTGACAACTGGCCGGCGGGCGCGGACGATCTACAGCCTTTCGGTGCGGTGCGTTTCCGGGATGCAAACACCCAGGACAAGCGGCCTGGAGATGATCGCGGGCCGGTGGTGCTCGAAGTGCCGATCCGGCTCGAGTGACGGAAATCTGCGGTGAATCTGCGGTGAATCTGCAGTGAATCTGCAGTGAATCTGCAGTAAATCTGTGGAAAACGATGACGCCGGAGCCCTGGGGTGGGCTCCGGCGTCTTGCGTCCGTTTCAGGTTACCGGTCGAGCGACTCGGGGTGCTTCAACCCCGAGGCGGTTACTCGACGTAAAGGGACTTGATGAGCGACCAGGTACGTGCCGTGGTCGCCGA
>JAUVBS010000166.1 GCA_030591105.1 bacterium
CAGCTCGCCCTGCTGGCCCAGACGCACCCCGGTGATCAGGTGATCCTCGAGGCCGGCGCTCACATCTACAACTACGAGGGGGGGGCACCGGCCGCGCTCGCCGGCATCTTGCCGACTCTGATCGCTAGCGAGGATGGTGTCCTGCACTGGGCGCAGGTTGCCGCGGCGTTGCATCCGGATGACATCCACTTCGCCCCGCCTCGTTTGCTCTGCTTGGAAAATACACACAACCGCGCCGGCGGACGTATCTTCCCACTCGAAGTGATGATGGCGACCGCAGGCCAGGCTCACGAGTACGGGTTGCGCGTGCATCTCGATGGCGCCCGGCTGTGGAACGCCCATATCGCGACCGGTCTGGCATTGGACCGGCTCGCCGCGCCCGCCGACAGTGTGACCGTCTGTTTCAGCAAGGCACTCGGCGCGCCCGTGGGCAGCGTACTCGCCGGCGACGCTGACCTGATCGCGGCCGCCCGGCGTCACCGTAAGCGTCTCGGCGGCGGGATGCGCCAAGTGGGTATCCTCGCTGCGGCGTGTCTTTACGCACTACAAAACCACCTGCAGCGGCTGGCGGAGGACCACACCCACGCCCGGCGGCTGGCCGACGCCCTCGATCACACCCAGCTTGCCGTGAATCATCCCGTCGACACCAACATCGTGATCATCGACGTGGCCCGGCCTGCTACCGCCGAGAAACTGCTCGCTCACCTCGCCGCCGGCGACGTACGTGCGGTGGGGTTCGGCCCCGGTCGGGTCCGGCTGGTGCCGAACCTGGATGTCAGCAGCGAAGACGTAGAATGCGCCGTGGCGGTGTTGAACTCGTTCCCGGAGGCGGCGGCGAGAAGATCGTGATTATCGGCGCCGGTGCGGTCGGTTTCGACCTCGCTCGCGAGATCAGCGAACGCGAACACGACGTCTACGTCGTCGAGCAGGAGCCCGAACGTCTGGCCGAGGTCCAGGAGACCATCGATTGCCACCTGGTCGTGGGCAACGGCATCGCTCCGGACGTCCTGGACAACATCGGCATGAACGACACCGACTTGTTCGCGGCCGTAACCAACCGCGACGAGATCAATATCATCTCCTGCCTGACCGCCCACAAACTGGGGGCACGGGTCAAGGTGGCCAGAGTGCGGCAGGAAGAATATTACCGTGACCAGCGGCTGGTACTCGACGGCATCGACCTGGCGATCAATCCCGACCACGAAGCGGTGCACGTCATCCGCGAGATCCTGTTTCAGACCGCGGCAACCGACGTACACGAATTCGCCGGTGGCCGGGTGCGCGTGCTGGGGACCCGCGTCGACCCCGCTTCCTATGTGGCGGGCAAGACGCTGCAGGAGATCACGCGTGAACTGGGTCAGCGCATCGCCCTGGTCGCGACCATCGTCCGCGAAGACGAGACGCTCATCCCGCGCGGCGATACGGTGATCCAGCCGAATGACCTGGTGTACCTGGCCGGAGCGCGGCGCACCGTGGACCGCTCGTTATACTACTTCCACACCCAGGAACACCCGCTCCAGCACGTGATGATTGTCGGGGCCAACGCCATGGGGCGCGAACTCGCCCGCGATCTGCTCACTGCCGGCGTGAAGATCAAGCTCATCGAACGCGACGAGGAGAGGGCCCGCTACGCCGCCGAACGATTGCGCCACGCGCTGGTGCTGCACACCGACGGCGCCGATACCTCGGTGCTCGAGAGCGAGGGTGTCGACGGCGTCGACGGTTTCGTCTCGGTGAGCAGCGACGAGGAGACCAACATCATGGCGTGCTTGCTGGCCCGCCATCTGGGCGCGCGTAAAACCGTCTGCCTGGTGAACCGACCCGATTACGTGCCGTTGTTACCGTTGCTCGGGATCGACGCGGCGGTCTCGCCACGTCTGTCGACTTCGGCCTGGATCGCGCGCTTCGTCAAGCGCGGCGCTGTGGTCAGCGCCGAAAAGCTGGGTTATAGCGGTGCGGAGATCCTACAGTTTCGTTTAGGCCTGGGATGTAAATGTCTGGGTAAACCGTTGTACGAGCTCGACTTTCCGCGGAACGCCGTGCTCGGCGTAGTGCTCAAACGCGGACGGGTCGAGACACCGCGGGGCGACACCCGGCTCGAGGCGGGAGACGAGGTCGTGGTCTTCGCTTTACCCGGCGGGGTATCCGAGGTGGAGAACTTCTTCGCGGAGGATTAATCTCGCGCCATGCAGTTGCGCTCCGTCATCCTGGTGCTCGGCTTCCTCTTGCTGGTCACCGCCGCTTGCTTGCTCATCCCGGCGGCGATCGCCCTGTTGTACCGCGAAGGGGATTGGCCGGCTTACCTCGCCGCTTGCGGCATCGGGTTGGCTGTGGGCGGCGCGCTGTTCTGGCTGGGACGTGGTGCCGCGGAGCCGCGTGCACGTGAGGGCTTTGCCATCGTCACCTTTGGCTGGCTCTGCGTCGGGCTGCTCGGGGCGGTGCCGCTGAGTCTCAGCGGTCAGATCCCGTCGTACACCGACGCAGCCTTCGAATCGATCTCCGGTTTTACCACCACGGGCGCCTCGATCCTGACCGACATCGAAGGGCGCAGCCACGCGACACTGCTGTGGCGGGCGCTGACCCAATGGCTCGGCGGCATGGGGATCGTCGTGCTCGCGCTGGCCATCTTACCGCTGCTGGGTGTCGGCGGTATGCAGCTATACCGCGCCGAAGTGCCTGGCCCTTCGCCCGACCGTCTCACGCCGCGTATCCGGTCGACTGCCAAGCGGTTGTGGGGAGTCTACTTCCTGTTGACGCTGCTCGAAGCGGTGGCGCTGATGATTGCTGGGATCGGTCCGTTCGATGCCGTCTGCCACGCCTTTGCCACCATGGCCACCGGCGGCTTCAGTACCCGCAACGGGAGCGTCGGTGCCTTCGGTTCGCCGGCAGTCGAATGGATCGTGATCCTCTTCATGTTCCTGGCGGGCACGAACTTCACACTGCACTATCTGGCCTTGACCGGGAACTTGCGGGCGTACTGGCGCGACGAGGAGTTTCGGTTCTACGCCAAGATAGTACTGAGCGCCGGGCTAGCGGTGATCCTGGTGCTGTGGCGGGCGGACTTCTTCGCTTCGATCGGTGCCACCGTACGGCACGGACTGTTTCAAATGGTCTCGATCATCACGACGACCGGTTTTGGTACTTCCGATTACTTGCTGTGGCCTCCGTTCACCCACGCCGTGTTGTTGATTGCGATGGCAGTCGGCGGTTGCGCTGGCTCCACCGGCGGCGGGATCAAGGTCATGCGCGTGGTGGTCTTGTTGAAACAGGGCAAGTGCGAGATGAACAAGCTGCTGCATCCACGCGGCGTCTTTACTTTGTGGTTCAACGAGCGGGCGCTCCCGTCGGGTCTGGCGACCCACGTACTCGGCTTCTTTCTGCTATTTGTGCTCGTGTACGTCGCCGGTGTACTGGTTCTGACGTTGGGCGGCCGTGACCTGGTGACCGCCGTGGGCGCTACCGCGGCGACCCTCGGCAACGTCGGGCCCGGATTGGGTGAAGTAGGTCCGGCCAGCAATTACGCCGGTATGGTCGATTGGGAAAAATGGCTGCTCATGTTCCTCATGCTGATCGGGCGGCTGGAAATCTACACCGTGCTGGTGTTGCTGCTGCCCGGGGCCTGGCGCAAGAGCTGATTCGACCGGAGACGATCACGTCCGGTCACCTCAGTTTTCGGTGAGAGGATCGTAACGATGCCTGGCGAAAAGCCCGCTGACAACGAGTTCGTACCGGAGCGTCCGGAGTGGGCTATCGATCCCACCACGGCGATCACGTGTTGCACGACCTTCATCGGCGAGACGTTGGCGGCCACCGGTCACGACGGTGTCGTGGTCGGGCTCTCCGGCGGTATCGATTCGGCGGTGTCGGCCGCTCTGGCGGTCGGAGCCCTGACCGCGGCGCAGGTGCTCGGCGTGAAGCTGCCGTACGCAACCAGTTCGCCGGACTCGTTGGCCGACGCGGACGCCGTCGCACGGCATCTGGGTATCGCCACCGAGCAGGTCGATATCACGCCGATGGTCGATGCCTATCTAAAGAACGCCGGCGCGGCGGATCCGGTCCGCCGTGGCAACGTGATGGCGCGTGTGCGGATGACGGTACTGTACGACCTCTCGGCGCGGGATCGGCGGTTGGTTCTCGGTACGGGGAATCGGACGGAAGATCTGCTCGGCTACACCACGCACCACGGTGACAATGCCAGTGCCTTGAACCCCATCGGCCAGCTTTATAAAACCGAGATCCGGATGATCGCGGCGCAGCTCGGTCTACCGGAAGCCGTGTTAACGAAAGCGCCGAGCGCCGATCTGTGGGTTGGCCAGGCCGACGAGGACGAACTGGGGTTCAGCTATGCCGAAGCGGACCGACTACTGCATTTCTTGATCGACGAGCGACTCGGGCGGCGTCAGATCGAAGCGCTCGGTTTCTCGCGCGGTCTGATCGATACGATCGCAGCGAAAGTTACGGCCATGGCGTTCAAGCGGTTACCGACACCGGTGGCCGTATTTCCGGGCCGGCTGGACCCGGACTAACCCCTGGAGGCGAACGATGAACGACATCGCGCTGCCGGAGGTTGAGTTTCCCCGCGGGCTGTGTCAATTTGTGGCCACGCCCATCGGCAATCTGGGCGACATGAGTTTGCGCGGTCTGTCGGTGCTCGCGGCGGCCGACACCGTCCTGGCCGAGGATACGCGCCACACGCGCCGGCTGCTGACCCATTACGGGATCGCGGCGCACCTGGAGAGTTACCACGACCACAACAAGGACCGGATGGTCCCGCGTGTCGTCGCTCGGCTGCATGAGGGGGAACGGATCGCCGTGGTCACCGATGCCGGTATGCCGTGCGTTTCGGACCCGGGTTTTTCTCTCGTGCGGGCACTGGCGGTTGCCGACCTGCCGTGGACGGTGGTACCCGGTCCGTCGAGCGTCCTGGCGGCGCTGGTGCTCTCGGGGTTGCCGCCGGACCGCTTCCACTTCTACGGTTATCCGCCGCGCAAGCGAGGGGCACGCCGTAGATTTCTGCAGGAGGCCCTGGCCGAGGTCGGCACGGTGATTTTTTTGGAGTCGTGCCACCGTATCGTCACGACGCTCGAGCAACTGGCTGAGCTGGCGCCGGAGCGGCCGACGGTCGTTGCGCGGGAGATCACCAAGCGCCACGAGGAGATTTTGCGCGGTGTTCCCGATGAAGTAAGGGTACAGATGACAGGCGTGCGTTTGAAAGGTGAGCTGGTCCTGCTGATCGCGGGGCTGGGCCGGCGTGCGCGCGGGGAGTGACAGGCCGCCGGCCGGCGGCCCCAGCGAGGAAGGCAAATGTGGAAAACGACAGGAACACGCTGAAGCAGAAAGCACGCGGTTACGTCAGGCCACTGGTCGATAAACTGGACCAGCTCGGTGTGAGTCCGCTGGCGGTATCTCTAGCCGGAATTGCGGTTTGTGTGCTGGCCGGCTGGATCGTGGCGAAGGGTTACCTGTTAGGTGGAGCGCTGGTCTTCTTGATCGGTTCGGCGTTCGACA
>JAUVBS010000347.1 GCA_030591105.1 bacterium
GGCCTGGTCAATTTCCCGGTACTGGAAACAGCCATCGGGGCGGGCCTGAATCTCAACCTGACCGGCTGGGCGCGGCCTGCTGCGGTGCTCGAACTGTTCATCGCCGCGCCGGACCCGTCGGGTTTCGGTGAGGGGCAAGTCTATCTGCTGACCTTGACCGAGGGCTCGATCGACGATCTGGACACGACCACCGGCATCTACGGCCCCGGACCGGTCAACGGCATCGCCCAGGGCCAGGACAGCACCAACCGTTTCCGGTTCGTCATCGCCGTACCAGCGGGCGTGACCGACGGCTCGTTACTGACCGCGACGGCGACCAGCGGCGGGGCGACTTCGGAGTTCAGCGGCACGGTACCGGTGGTCTTGAACGCCCCGGACATCACGCTGATCAAATCGTCGCTGACCGACTCGGATCCGGTCAACGCGCTGGTCAATCCCAAAGCCATCCCGGGCGCGGTGATTCTGAATACCATCATGGCGATCAACACCGGTAACGGAGCCACAGACAACGACGCGGTGGTGATCACCGACCCGCTCCCGCCCCAGACCGCGCTGTTCGTCGGCGATCTCGGCGGACCCGGCTCCGGACCAATCCTGTACGAAGACGGTCCGACGCCGGGCGGCTTGACCTATACCTTCGGCGGACTGGGCGATGTGACCGACGACGTGGAGTTCTCCAACGACGGCGGCATCGGGTACAGCTACATCCCCACTCCCGACGCCGACGGGTTCGACACCGCCGTGACCCACGTACGGGTCACCCCGGGTGGCGCTTTCGCGGCTTCCGACGGCGTGAATCACCCGAACTTCTCCGTGAGATTCAAGTCTCGGTTGCAGTAGAAGTTGCAGTAGAAACCGCTTCTGCTCAGCCCAAGAGTTGGCAGTCGGCCTCCCCGTAGCTAAATTGGACGGATATACTCTTTTTTGTCGCCACGCCAGAAGGGGCCGCCATGCGACACCGCCACGAACTACTTCACGCCGGAGCCATCCTGTTGGTCTTGGGCTGCACTGGCACCGCCCTGGGCCAGATGACGACCGAGCGCGTCGCCGTCGGGCTCGACCGGCCGGTCTACGCCACCGCCCCGACCGGGGACACCGAACGGCTGTTCATCGTCGAGCAGTCGGGCCGCGTGCGCATCCTGCGCAACGGTTCACTGCTGCTCGACCCGTTCCTCGATCTCTCCGATCTGACCAATGCGAGCGGCGAACAAGGTCTACTCGGCCTGGCGTTCGCACCCGACTACGCGTTGAGTGGTTTCTTCTTCGTTTACTTCACCGACCTGGCCGGGGATAGCCAGCTGATGCGCTTCGCAGTGTCCATCGGCGACCCGGATCTGGCCGATCCGGACAGCGGCAGCGAACTGTTGACCATCGACCAACCGTTCTCGAACCACAACGGGGGCAACATCGCGTTCAGTCCGCTGGACGGTATGCTGTATATCGGACTCGGCGACGGCGGTGCGGGGGGCGACCCTGGTGACCGCGCCCAGAATCCGCAGGAACTGCTGGGCAAGATGTTGCGGATCGACGTGAGCGATCCTCAGGGCACGTACACCGTCCCGACCGACAATCCGTTCGTCGACGACCCCGATACGCGCGACGAAATCTGGGCGCTCGGACTACGCAATCCTTACCGGTTCGCCTTCGACACCTTGAACAGCGACCTCTACATCGCCGACGTCGGACAGAGCGCCTGGGAGGAGGTCGATTTCCAGCCCGCCGGTAGTAGCGGCGGCGAGAACTACGGCTGGCGCGTCATGGAGGGCAATCACTGCTTCAATCCACCCAACGACTGCGAGCAGACCGGACTGACCCTGCCGATCCACGAATACGATCACGACGACGGCTGCTCGATCACCGGCGGCTTCGTCTACCGCGGTCAGGCGATCGCGTCGCTGGCGGGTCGCTACCTGTTCGGTGATTACTGCAGTGAGCGGATCTGGTCGCTGCGCGTCGTCGACGGCGTCGCTACCGATCTGCAGGACGTGACCGCGCAACTGGCGCCGACCGAATCGGGACAGACCATCGATGCCATCGTCGGGTTCGGCCAGGACGGCAACGGCGAACTCTATATCATCGACCGCCAGGGCAGTCTGGGCGAAATCTATAAGATCGTGCCCAGCGGTAGTGTCGGTATTCCGCCTACCGCTCCGGTGCACTTGAACCTCGGTCCGAACTACCCGAACCCCTTCAACCCCACCACGACGATCCCGTTCGAGCTGGACCGATCCGCCTTGGTACAGCTAGCGGTGTACGGTGCCGACGGCCGGCTGGTCAAGGTGCTGGTCGCCGCCGGGCACAATCCCGGTGCGCACACCGTCGTCTGGGACGGGCGTGACGCCACCGGTCGGGTCGTCAGCGCGGGGACCTACTTCTACCGGCTCACGTCCGGTCCGCAGCAGCGAGCCGGACGCATGGTGCTGCTCAAGTAGTCCGCCGCCGCTGCGCGGTCCGCACTTCCTCCTTGATGCGCTGGATGTGCCCGCGGCCGAGAGCCTTGACCTCGCAACCGAGCTCGAAAAAGCGGCGGATCTTGGTGTCGTCCAGAATCCCGAAGCAGTCGATTACCGCCAGCGGTCCACCCGCCATCTTCACGACATCGTCCGGCTGCAACTGCAGATACGCCTCGTGGGGAACGGCGAGGATCAACGCCTCGACCTTTTTGAGCGCCTTGGCCAGATCTTGTTCGATGCGGATATCCTGCAGACCGTCCTGATTGCGGAAGAACCGTCCCCAGGACTGCCCCGGAGCCGGGTAGACGTCCTGCTTCTCCAACTCGAACCAGCGCGCGACGTAGGGATCGTGTACCCGCAATTCAGCGCCCATTTCGGTCAAGCGGCGTACGACCAGTTCCGACCCGCTGTAACGCGTATCGCCCACGTCCTGACGATAGCTAGCGCCACAGATCAACACGTCGGCGCCGGCGATGTCGAGTCCCTGGTCGAAAAGATGGAACAGGGCGACCTGAGCCTTGAAGACTCACTCAGCCACTTTGAACGCGGCGTGCAACTGTCGCGTGCCTGTCAAACGGCACTCAAGGAAGCCGAACAGAAGGTTGAAATCCTGATGCAGAAAAATGGCCAGGATGAAATCACCGCGTTCGACAGTGAAGACAGCTGACCTGCGATTAACGGCGTTCATGGCGCAATGCCATGA
>JAUVBS010000100.1 GCA_030591105.1 bacterium
ACCTGATCGGCATGTATGTGCTGCTGGTCCTGCGGCCCGACCCGGCGTTGCTGGCCCTCGGTATCCTGATCCCGGTGGTCGATGAGGTGCTCGTCGGCTACCACGCCAGCGGCACCTGGGATCCGGCAGGCTGGGTGAAGTGGGTCGAGTATATTCCGTTCTATACCTTGCTGATGGTGAGTGCCTGGCGCGGTTGGGGGATGTTCTCCGGACCGCGAACCGACCGCGAGAGATCGGGCCGTTGACCCGCTGGCGTCATAATTGCTGACGCGGTCGGTACCGCCCCATGGACATGACACCGAGCTCGGTATATATCTTGGCCATGCCAAATAGTGCTCTCGATATCCTCAAAGACGTGTTCGGCTACGACACTTTCCGCGGCCGGCAAGCCGAGATCATTGCGCACGTTGCCGGCGGCGGCGACTGTCTCGTGCTGATGCCCACCGGCGGCGGGAAGTCTCTCTGCTACCAGCTGCCGGCGCTGTTGCGGCCGGGAACGGGCGTGGTGATCTCGCCGCTGATCGCGTTGATGCAGGATCAGGTCGCGGCCATGCGTCAGCTCGGTGTGCGCGCGGCGTTTCTGAACTCGACGCTACCCGCGGCAGACCAGCGACGGATCGAAACGCTATTGCGGCAGCGGGAGCTGGATCTGCTCTACTTGGCGCCAGAGCGGTTGTTGCAGGAGCGGACCCTGGCTTTGCTCGAACAGAGCGAACTGGCGCTTTTTGCCATCGACGAGGCGCACTGTGTCAGCCAGTGGGGACACGATTTCCGACCGGAGTACCTGCGGTTGGACGTTCTCGAGCAGCGTTTCACCGCGGTGCCACGCCTCGCTTGCACCGCGACTGCGGATCAGCGGACCCAGGACGAGATCGTTGCCAAGCTCGGACTCACGGACGGCCGGGTTTTCGTCACCGGTTTCGACCGGCCCAACATCCGCTACCGCGTCGTGCCACGGACGGGCGGCCGGGCGCAGCTGCTGCGCTTCATCGGTCGCGAGTACCCCACCGCTGCGGGCATCGTCTATTGTCTCTCGCGGCGTCGTGTCGAGCAGACCGCCGACTACCTCTGCGAGCACGGTTTCCGAGCACTGCCCTACCACGCCGGGCTGCCGAATTCGCTGCGCAAGCAGAACCAGCAGCGGTTTCTGCGCGAGGACGGCCTGATCATCGTGGCGACCATCGCTTTCGGTATGGGTATCGACAAGCCGGATGTCCGGTTCGTCGCCCACCTCGACTTACCAAGGAGTCTGGAAGCGTATTACCAGGAGACCGGGCGCGCCGGCCGCGACGGGTTACCGGCCACCGCTTATCTGACCTACGGTTTGCAGGATGTGATTTTGCTGCGGCGGTTGCTCGAAACGTCCGAGGCCGATGATCGGCACAAGCGTATCGAGCGCCAGCGGCTCGAGGCGATGCTCGGTTATTGCGAGGTAGCCTCGTGCCGCCGTCGGGTTCTACTCGGTCATTTCGGTGAGCAGCTAGCTGAACCGTGCGGCAACTGTGACACCTGCCTCACGCCACCGGAGACTTTCGACGGGACCGTCGTGGCCCAGAAAGCGCTCTCGTGTGTGGCGCGTACCGGCCAGCGTTTCGGCGCGCTGTATGTGATCGACGTGCTGCTGGGGAAACAGACCGCGCGGATCGAGCGGTTCGGCCACGACCGTATCAGCACCTTCGGCATCGGCAGTGAGCTGGATCGGACCGGCTGGCGATCGGTATTACGGCAGTTGATGGCCCGTGGTCTGTTGACCGTCGACCGCGAGGGGATCGGTTCGCTGCAACTGACCGAAGCGTCGCAGCCACTGTTACAGGGCGAGGCGACACTGGAATTGCGGCGCGATCCGCTGCACGTCACCATCGGCCGCACCGGCCGCGCCGGCCGCACCGGTAGCCGCCGGCAGGATTCCGCCGACGAACCGTTGGTGCTCAAGGCTGTCGCCGGAGCGCTCGATCGCCCCGAGGTGAGCGAACGGTTCGCCCGTCTACGGACGCTACGACGGCGGCTAGCCGCCGAGGCCGGAGTTCCGCCCTACGTGGTATTCCACGACAAAACGCTGGCCGCGATGGCCATCCACCGTCCGGTCGACAAAGAGCAGTTCCTGGCGATCAGCGGTGTCGGGCAGGTTAAACTCACCACCTACGGAGATCAGTTTCTCGCGGAACTCAACGCGGAACCGCCAGCGGCTGAGCGACCCGCTGACTGATCGGGCACCAACCGGCGAGGTCCTCGCGTGAAGATCATGAAGGTCTGCACCAACCGTTCGTGGGGCGGCATGGAAGCACACATGGTCGCCACCTGCGCCGGGCTGCGCACACGCGGTCACGAAGTCTATCCCGTCTGTTACCGAAACAGCCGTATCGAGTCCGAGCTCGAGCAGTTGGAGTTCGCGCCGTTGCGGCTCGACTTGTGGGGTAAGTTCCACCCGCTAGCCGCCAGAAAACTGGCGCGGTACGTGAGGCGCCACACCATCGAGCTGGTTCACTGCGACTTCTCACGCGATCTGTTCACGGTGGTGCCGGCGCTGAAATTCACCCACCGACCACCGCTGGTGCTACAAAAACACATCGGCACCTGGAAGCCCAAGAACCTGCCGGTACACCCCTACCTCTACGGCAACGTCGACCACGTGATCGCCATCTCGACGGTCATCCGCGACAATTTCATCGCCAACCACCCCATCGCTCCCGAGCGCGTGAGCGTGATCCATCCGGGGACCGACCTGTCGCGGTTTACGACCGATCCGGTGGGTCGCTCGCGGCTGCGGGCCGAACACCAGATCGCCACGGATGACGTGTTGATCGGCATCGTCGGTCGGCTCTGTTTTGCCAAGGGGTACCGCGAATTCCTCGCCGTGGCGGGCCGCCTCGCAGCCGAATACCCCACGACCCGTTTCGTCATGGTCGGCGAACCGAGCCGCGGCGAGAACGACGAAGCGGACGCCATCATCGCCCAGGCCGCTGCGCTCGGACTGGGTGATCGACTATTCTTTACCGGCTACCGCGACGACGTCCCGGATCTGCTCGGTGCGATGGATCTGTTTCTCTTTCCGACCCATGCCGAGGCGTTCGGGATGGTCATCGTCGAGGCGATGGCCGCCGGCGTGCCGGTGATCTCCGCGGATGCCGACGGCGTACTCGACATCGTGGTCGACGGGGTGACCGGATTGCGGGTAGACCCCCGCGATGTTGCGGCCTTGAGCGAGGCGACCGCAGCTCTGGTAGGTGACCCTGAGCGTCGTCGCCTCATGGGCCAGGCCGGTCGCCGACGTGTCCATGCGGAGTTCAGTGAGGCGAGGATGTACGACCGGTTGGAATCTCTGTACGAGCGGCTCACAGCCGCGTCCGGAGTGGGTCCAGATCAGAACGCCTCGCCCAAAGTCAGGTAGAACCCCGAGTCCCCCTCACCGAATCCGAAGTCCAAGCGGATGTTCAGCTTCTGCCGCCGTTCGAGCTGGTAGCGCAGACCGAATCCGTAGCTGGTGAGCGCTCGATTTAGCGCCAGGGCAGACGGCTTGGGCGCCACATCCCCCAGCCCGGCGAAAACCACCGCCCCGAACCGCCACCAGATATCGTTGAAGCGATATTCCAGCTGGCCGATGAGCCGCGTCTTGTCGATGTAGCGACCAACGCGGTATCCGCGCAAACCCTGGTCTCCGCCCAGACTGTTCAGGCTGAAGAACGGCACCTCACCGTCGAGGTTCTGACCCATCAACTGCAGCGCCAGCACGTGCCGCGGCCACAACGAGACGTAGCTACGCAAGTCGACCAGGTACGCGGTGTAGCTGTAGTCGCTCCCTAAACCGTCGCGGTACCAACGGGTCTGGAACATCAGATAGCTGCCGCGCGAGGCCGACCAGAGACTGTCGCGATTTTCCCAGACCGCCTGGACGCCGAAGCTCGATAGCGTCGTCGGCTCGCTACCGGGTACCGACCCCGACGCGAGTACTCCGTTCGGCTCGACTTTCACCAAGCGGTGGCGCAGAAAGTCATAGCTTGCTCCGAGCCGCAGGGCGGCGACCACGGTACGCTCGAAGGTCAACGGAATACCGATCTTCTCCGGCGTAAAGTCTTCCTCCGCACTGGCGGCAGCGTCGCGACCGATACCCCAAAACTGCGTGGGAAACTTGATGTAGCTCGGAACAATTTCCAGACGGTTGCGGCTGCGATCCCAGTACAGCTCGGTGCCGAGATAGATCATGATCTGGTTTCTGGCGGTGTAGACGAAGACCGGACTGAACGAAGAGGCCCGGCTGGCGGCCGAACTGCGGTCGAGGTAGAAGAACCGCATCACCGTCAGACCGAACATCACGCTGGTATCGGGCGTGTAGCCGAGGATCGGCAGAAAGACGGTACTACTGGCGAACTGATCTTCCGTAGCGACCAGATCTTCGGCGATCGCCTCGGTATCGATCTCTCCCTGCTGAGCGAAGATCGGCCCAGTAATACCAACGATCAGCAGTAGACAGAGAACGCAAGTCAGGTTCGCGATCGTCTCATCCCTCTTGTTTGCGCCACCGGCGGCTACCCCACCGCAGCGCCGCCGGGAGCGGTCGGCCCGCCGTCACCGCCGCGGCCGGCCATCTCCACTGCCGGACCGCGTGTCGGCCCGATGAATGAGCCGCGCAGATTTGCCCGAAATCAAGAAGCAGCCATCAAAAAATATTCCAAGACAACAAGGAACGGCGGCTACTCCTCACAACAGGCTCAGCGCAAACTACCACACCGCCCAAGACGATACCAACGCCGAATCGTCAAGACAAGTTATCCACATGTCTCTAAAGCAGTTAACCAGAGTGACGAACTTGAATAGAGCGCCCGCGCGCGTTGTGCTTACCAAGGTGCAACGCCCGCTCTGAACGTCCGGCGATTCAGCCGTCGTATACCGTGTTATGCGGCCTAGAGCCAAGTACGAGGAAGCCCGAGCATGAAGCGACTCTCCGCAGCCGTCGCCGCGTTGATTTTGCTACTGGTATCGGCGCCGTCTGGTCTGGCGATGGGCACCCCGGCCGGGACCGACATCACCAGTCAAGCCACGGTCGTCTACACGTTTGGCGGCAACGTGTATACGCTGCACAGCAACGTCGTGACCACGACGGTCATCGAGTTGCTCGACGTCGATGTCGTCTGGCAAGACGCCGCACCGGTCCCGGTCTATCCCGGAGCCGTGGCCGAGATCTTGACTTTCCGGCTGACGAATACCGGCAACGGCACCGACTCCTACGCACTCGACGGGCTGAGCGCTTTAGCCGGCGACGATTTCGACCCACTCGTGACCGACATCTACCTCGACAGCGACGGCGACGGCGTGCTGATACCCGCGACAGATGCCCTGTATCTGCCCGGGACGAACGACCCGCAGTTACCGGCGGACGGCTGGGTCAACATCTTCGTTTTGAACGATATCCCCGGGTCAGTCACTGAGGGGCAACGCGGCGACTGTCAGTTCACTGCCAGCTCTACTACCGGGACCGGCGTGCCCGGAACCGTGATTCCCGGCGGCGGCGAAGCAGGGCTCGATGCGATCATCGGCACCTCCGGTGGCAGCGCCGATCAGATCGGCAGCTACCGCGTCTCAGCCCTACCCGTCGAGCTGATCATCCTCAAATCGGCCGTCGTCAACGACGGTTCCGGCGGTAACGAGCCGGTAACCGGGGCGATAATCACCTACACCCTGACCGTGGCCACCACGGGAGTCGCCACGGCTCTCGCGGTGGTCATCACCGACGCCATTCCAGTTCACACCACTTATAACCCCAACACACTCACCCTCAACGGGGGAGCGCTCACCGACACCGTAGACGCCGACGGCGGTGACGTAGCCGGTACGACACCGGATACGGTTACCGTCGACCTCGGCGATCTGGTCGTCGGCGCTCCCGTACAAGTGATCGCGTTCACTGTCACGATCGACTGAAGCAAGGAGGCAATTTCATGAGGAGAGCACTGCTGATCTTAGTCCCGATCTTGATGCTGATCAGCGCCGGCGCGGCCGTAGCCGCCGACCGCAGCATCGAGCTGAGAACCGTGGCCGAGACCGATATCAAGGTCATCGACGCCGCAGGAAAGGAGCAAACCGAACGCGTCACCGCGACGAAGATCGTCCCCGGTGATGAGGTCATCTACACCGTCTACTTCACCAATCGGGGCAACGATGCCACGGACGACGTGGTGATCACCAACCCGGTACCCGAACACATGTTCGTACGCCAGATCGAAACGAGCCAGCGTCCCATGCTGGTGGTCGTCTCGGTCGATGGCGGCAGCCAGTACGGCTCCCCGCGGGATTTGACGATCACCGACGCCGGCGGCCGGACACGTCCGGTCCAGCCGTCCGACTACACCCACGTGCGATGGACTCTCCAGGAGCCACTCGCACCCGGCGCAGAAGGCAGCGTGTCATTCCGCGCGCAGTTGCAGTAACCACCGCCGTAATCGGCAAGGAGGCCTGAAATGTTTACGCGTTCCAAACCAATCCTACTGACGCTCTTGGTCGCCGGCGCCTTCGCGCTCGGTGCCGTACCGCAAGCCTGGGCCGACGGTACCCCGTCGGGCACCTCCATCGACAACACCGCGACCATCGACTACACCGTCGGCGGCGTGGGCCAAGCGCAGATCACCAGTAACACCGCGAGTTTCGTGGTCGACAACCGGGTCGATCTGACCGTGACGACCATCGACGCCGCCATCGTCAGCGTCGTACCCGGTTCGTTCAATCAGGTCTTGACCTACACCGTGACCAACGGCGGTAACACGACTCAAGACTACTCGCTGACGGCGCCGAACTCAGCCGCGGGCGCCTTTGGCTTCCCCGAGACCTTCGACGCGAACAACGTCAGGGTCTTCGTCGACGGCAACGGCAACAGCACCTTCGAGCTCGGCACTGATACCGCCGTTTACATCGACGAACTGGTGATGGATGCGACCATCACGGTCTTCGTCGTATCGGACATCCCGGCTGGTCAAGTGGACGCCGATGTTGCCTCTTACGACCTGATCGCGCAGACGGCTCAGGGCGCCGGTCCCGGGGCGCAGGGCGCTGACATCGTGACCGACGACGCCGGTGACGTCGACGATCCTGCCGTCGTGCAGATCGTGTTCGCGGACGGCGCCGGTTCGGCCGATGTGGCCAACGACGGCCAGCACTCGAGCCTGGACGGCTACATGGTCCTGACCGCCATGCTCAACGTCGCCAAGTC
>JAUVBS010000284.1 GCA_030591105.1 bacterium
AAGCGTATTACATAGCGGCCGTCCGCCACATCTGCGGTGTCCCAACTGCCGACCACGGCGTCGTGTTCCGCACCGATGGGGCGCCAGGTCTCTTCACCCATCCGTTGATACTCGAGCTGGTACAACAGACGGTCTTCGTTGGGATCGGTCGCCTTCCAGAGGAACGTACGTAGCGGGCGCACCGCTTCGCCGCGTCGGGGATCGACACGTCGATCCCGTTTGTTCGCCATGTTGTACTCGACACGCAGACCGCTCTTGAAACGCTGGGTGATGTTGTCCTTGCCACTCATCAGGCCGCCGGGAGCCAGCGGCCCGGGCGGCTGCAGCACGAGTCGTTCGATGCGCGGGGGCAGGTTCGGCTGCCAACCGCTGACCGTCACAGCGGCCACCCAAACCTCCCGATCATCGCTGGGCAAGGCGACCCGCCACTGCAGATAGCGGCTCGGCTGCACCTTCAGCTCGTGGTCCCGGTCGCTCCAGGAGTCGGTCCAGTCCGACCACGTCTCGTCCGGTACCGAGCGGGCACCGGTACGGACCGACCAGCGTAATCCTTTACCCGCGCCGGACCAGTTCAGCCGCGCCCAGCGTACCGGCTGCCCGCCGTCGAGGGGTTGGCTGACGGCGGTGGCCTCCTCGCCGTCGCGCCGCGCCAGCCGTACGACCTGGCCGGGGTGGGCCAGGCAGGCAATGATCTCGTCCCGACCGCCGCGGCCAGGACGGATCATCAGGTCGAGAATGTCTCCCCCATCCCATGCTGCCAGCGGTCGGGCATCAGCGGGCGCGCTGAGTGACCACAGACGCACACGGCCACCGTCGCTCGGGCGCGGCCCGCCGCCGAGCCAGCCCCAGCTCTCGCTGTAGGCGGCGATCATCAGATCGACGTCGCCGCTCCAATGGATCGTCACCAATCCATCAGCGCCCAAGCGGTAGAGAGCGGCCCGCAGCTTCGGCATTGCCGGCGGCATCAACTCGAGCAGATCGAGACCGCCATTACGCTTGTCGTTGGCGTGGTTCGCTTCGCCGTTGTGCGACCCGTTCTGCTCCGCCGGTAGCGCGAGGACGTAGTAGGCACCGTCCGGTCCGGCAATGACCTGCCTGACCTCGTCTTGCTCCGCCTCGAACAACAGCCGCCGTTGCTCCGGACGCGCGGGATCGATCTCGTACACCAGCCCGGGACCCTGGGTTGTGATCAGGACCCGATTATCGTCGGTGACGACCAGGTCCAGGGCGTTGAACGCCGGCAGCTCGGCGAGCTGTTCCAGTATTCCATCACCGGTCAGCCGGTATAGCGCGGCCGGGGCGCCGGTCGCCAGGTAGACCTCGCGGTCGGGACCGGCTGCCAGGGCCCAGATGTAACCGTCGGGGATCTGCCCGAACAGCTCGGCACTACCGTCGTGCTTGATGCGGTAGAGCTGTCCGTCGGGGCCGCAACCGGCCAACAGATCATCGCCGTAACGCAAGAGGCTGAAAACCTCCGTCCCCTCGACCGTCGCGAACAGGCGTGACTTGCCGTCCTTGGCGACGTGCCAGATTTGCCCGCCGTGTCCGCTGCCGACAAAAAAGCCGCCCCGGTCGTCGGGGACGGCCCGCCAGAAAACCTCCGGCTCGCCGGCGAGCAGCTCGTCGGTTTTCAGGCCGGGTATCAGCCGGTCGAAGCGGTCGAGCGCGACGCCGTCCAGTTCCATTGAGGAAAAGGCGTAACTCTCCGGGTAGTCCCAGTACGCCGGCCCAGCCGCGGTCGCGATCCCGGCAGAGGCCAGGATTCCGGCCAGCAAACAGGACAGACCGTTGAGCAGAAAGAGTCGAGGGACGTTGTGTGCGACGGTCATGGACGTGACTCCTGTCGGATCGGTTTCGCTGGGGGTAGGATCTGGATCTCCCGTACCACGTAGCCCTGTAAGTAGAGGTCGGTTGACTGATCGGTGCGCGCGATGTAGGCCGCCCGCGTCGGCGTGGTCACCCCGTCGCGGCCGGCTTGCAGAGCGTGGGCAACACTCCCCGGCAGATGCGTGAGCTCGCGGCCGGCAACCACCACCGATCGCGGTGGTCCGAGCAGCACGGCCATCAGCGTGGCGGCCGATCGAGGGGTACGGATCAACGCCAGAGTCGCTGCCAACGTACGGTCCTCGAAAAGACCGGCCGCCCGCTCGGTCTCCAGGGCGAAAAAGTCGCGGGCGTTCGCCACCGCGAGGCGGTATTTACCCGGCGCCACGTGGGCCGGCAGCTCGAGCGAAAGAGTCACCTGCTGCGCCTCGCCCCGGTACGGTTGGAGGGTCACGCCGACCGGAACGGTCTCTCCGCTCCGGACGCCACCCGGGACCGTCGCCGCCGCGATGACCGCAGCCTCGAGCGGCCGGCTGATGGTCAAGGTCGCTGCCACCCGCTGCAAATCCAGCGGCGTATGACGGTTGTTCAGGAGGATCTGCAGCGGCGCCATCCACTCCGAGCCGAGGGCCGCGGCCCCACCCGGGCCAGCCACCTGACCGCTCAGAACCACCGGCGCAAGCGGTTCACCGGTCGTCTCCGCCCAGGTGGTGGTGATCTCGTAGCGCAGCGTCTGCCGGCTCTGATCGTCACCGTGGACCAGCAACGCGTTATACAGACACCAGAACACGAGCAGCGGGCTGAGCGTCGGATCGTCGGCCACCTCGAAGGCGTAGGCTTCCTCGCCTGCTGGCCGCTGCAGACGCACGGTGACGGGGATCAGCCGCGGTTGCACACCCATCTGACCGACCAGGCCCGCACGCTGATCGTACAGCACCGAACCGATCACCGGCCCGATCGAACCAATCTTGAACGACATCTGCCGGCTGGGAAAAACCGACACGATCCGTGCCGATGCCAGCGGTAGCTGTACCGGCCCACGCTGCATGAAGGGATGCCCGAACATCAGGACCCGGTCACCGTCGACCCAGGTCACCGTGCCCAGCGCACCGAGCTGAGCGTCGCCCACGATCAACGGCACCGCGCAGGCAGCGCCGGGGACCAACGGGACGTCTGCGGCGTCCGTACCGTCGCTCAGCGTACCGCCGCTCTCCGCTCCACCGGCTGCCGCCGCGCCGGAGGTCCCGCTGGCCAGCGGCCGATAGATCCAGCCCATCGGCAGCGGTGTCGGTCCGGTCGCACCGGCGACCGAGACTTCTGCAGCCCAGATATCCGTTGGCAGCAGGTCCGCCAACAGCTCCGTCGGCTCTGGCCAGTCACCCGACAGAACATGCGGTGCTGACGAGATGTGACCCGTGGCATCCGGGCCGAACAGGTCGGCGGCCAGCGCCTGCGGATACCGTTCGGTTACCAACGCCAGCGCATCACCGCTCCGAGTGAGCCGGCCGGATTGCTCGGCTGCGGTCGGTGGCTGTGCTGTCGGTAGAGCCAGGAGTTCCGCGGCCGGGGTCACCCCGGCGATGGGCCGCAGCGCACCCGGCCAGCCAAACGCCACTGCCCCGGCGAATCGCCCGTCGAGGAAGACCGGGCTACCGCTCATCCCCTGCGCCACCGCCGACAGCTCAAGACCGTGCCCCGCCAGTTCGACGATGATCACATCGCCCGCGGCCCGGGTCCGCCGCTGCACACCGAGCACCGTCACCGCGAAGGTATCGACCCGCGTGCCCTCCAGTACGGTTAGACCGTAACCGGTCATACCGGCAGTGATCTCGGCAATCGGGATGCTAGCGACCGCAGCCGACACACTACGCTGTGCCGAATCCTCCGCGCGCACGTGCTGCGGCACGGCCGCAACCACTGCCCAGACCACAAGGACGAGACAACCGAGTCGTTGGCAGCGGTGGCTCAGACGGCGTATCGGCATCGAACTCTCCCATCAAAGGCAGTCGCCCGATAGCG
>JAUVBS010000220.1 GCA_030591105.1 bacterium
CCACTCGGTAGAGGAGTTTCTCGACGTCGCGTTCAACCACGTCGGCCTGAGCTGGCGCGACCACGTAGTGCAGGATCCGCGTTTCATGCGTCCAGCCGACGTGGAGCATCTCGTGGGTGACTGGACCAAGGCCCGCGAGGTTCTCGGCTGGCAGCCCACCGTCGGTTTCGCCGATCTGGTAACCATGATGGTCGACTCCGATCTGGCGCTGCTGTCCGGAGCAAATCCCGGCTAGCAGAGTGACGGTCCTTCGGCCAAGCGAGTGATTCCTTACGGATACGGTGGCTGAACATCGCGTTCTGGCTGCTGCTCGTACTCCGCAATCGGAGCGTCCGTGAGGTTCCCCTGCTCGGTGGTTTAAGTCGTGCCTGCGAAATCGAGTCTGATCTGGTATCGGTGAATACCTTGAGTCATAACGACAATTTATAGTCGCCAGTGGCATAAACAGGACCCCCCGGGGGGTCCTTGCATGATTTATGAGTTGTATATTATTGTTTTAGGGTTCGATAACACGGCCGTTCGCCGCAGGACGAATTTTCTAAAGCGCATCAGATTCTCTGTGATTAGACCATTTCTGTTGCGCCCTATTATTAGCGGGCCAAGTGAGATCCGCCCGTGAATCTGCGGTCAACGGAACTCGTCGTAGGCGGCGAACGCCAGGATCACGCTAGCCAGGCTGACCGGGCGCTCGAGCATCACGTAGTGCCCCGAAAAAGGGATCCGCCTGAAGCTGACCGTACGCGCCTTGCCGAAGCCGATGTGATCGAGAATGGCGCGGGCGTCGGCGTCGCGCGGGAACAGCATTTCGCTACCGACCACCAGGATGGGGACCGACTGCTGCGGCAACTCGTCGGTCATGTCGAAGTCGAAGCTGCTCATCAAGAGGGAAATGAAACTGAGGCTGTCGGTCTTCAGGGCCATGTCGACGATCCGGTCGGACACCGCGGGGATCGGGCTGTAGTTGATGTACCGCGAGGCGATGAAGCGGTCGTAGTCTTCGGACAGCGAGCGGGCGATGTACTCTTTTTCTGCGTCCGTGGCTAGCTGGCGTGGCGCGGCGTCGATCAGGATCAGTCGGTAGACGTCGGCGGGGTTATCGAAGGCGAAACGCAAAGCGATCAGCGCACCCATGCCGTGACCCACGAGCGTGGGGTAGGGCAGATCGTGTTCCCGCAAGAATTCCCCCAGCGCTGCGGCCTCGGTGGCGATGCTTGGGTCGCGCAGTGGCGGCGTTTCGCCGTGGCCGTGCAACTCGTAGGTCCAGACCTTCAGCATACCGCGCAGGTAAGGGGCGACGTCGTCCCAGACCGAGGCGTTGGCGCCCAGACCGTGGATCAGGACGACCTCGTTCTCGCCGCGCCCCTCGCGAGGGTTGGGATCCGGTTTCGTGTCTTGTTGCGCGATCGCCGCCGGTAGAGTTCCCCCGACAGTGACGACGATTACTAGCAAGCCGGCGGCCAGGGTGCGGCGTAAGCCATGCGTGCGGCGTAAGCCATGCGTGCGGCGTAGGCCATGCGTGCGGCGTTGCGCTCCGATGTTACTGCGTGTCATGGCTGTCCTCCTGACCGGTCCCCGGGGGGCGTCGTTCCGATCCGCCCCGATCCGCCCCGATCTGCCCCGATCCGCACCAGCGTGCCGTCCCGGGCGGCGATGACCGGACCGGCGTAACCGGAGCCGACCAAGTCGGGCAAATCGAGTTCCGCAGCCGGTGGATATTGATGGGTCAGGACCACACGCTGCGGCTGCGCCTGGCGACACAGCTCCGCCACACGGGTCGGGGTCATATGCCCGGCCATGGCCCACTCGTCGGGAGTGGAACACTCCACCACCAGTAGATCGGCGCCGCGGCTTGCCTCTGCTAACGCTGGACACGGCTCGCTGTCCCCGGAAAAAACGGCGCAATGGCCTGCGGCGTCGCGGAATTGAAATCCGAGGCAGTAACGACCGAACCGATCTTCGGGGTGTGCGGCGGCAAAAGCGGTGACCGACGCACCTTGCGGTTCGTCCCCCGCAGTGGTGTCGGGACCGCACTTCAGGCCGCGATCCGGCGCCGCCGGGTCCATCGCGTCGCCGGGTGCGAGTTCGCGGACCACCAGCCGGCGCTGGTACGGTTCGATCCAGGAGCCGTACAACTCGCTCAGACGTCGCAGATACGTGGCCAACCCCTCCGGTCCGATCAGGTAGAGCGGCTCGGTGCTCGCCAGCAGCGGGGAGTGCAGGGCGAACAGCAGCGGTGCCAGATCGGCGCAGTGATCCAGATGGAGGTGGGTCAGCAAGACCGTTGTCAGCTGGTCGAGCGAGTCCGGGCCGTGGGGCGAACGAACCAGACGCACCAGTGCACCCGGGCCCGGGTCCAGCAGGATCCCGTGGCCATCGACGACAACCCAATAGGCCGCTGGGCTGTGGGTTGGCGTGGGGACGGCACCGCCGGCCCCCAGAACCAGGAAATCGATCATGTCGCTAAAGCAACAGCGCCAGACGGGAACGTCAAGCCTTCAGCTGTGTTATCTCGATGAGAGGTTCAGCGGGCGAACCTGCGCGGCGGGCACGCCGCCGCCGCGGAGTGGGCGCACAACCCCGGCGGTGCGGTGCCTCGCCATACCTGGACACCCCCGCGGCGAGCGGCTATCATGGCCGCCAATCGTGACTCACCCGTCGGTTCCTGTCGTTGCGGTGGCCTGCGCTGCGGCGGTTTTCGGGAGATGCCACCATGCTTGAAGATTCCGTTCAGGATCGTCAGCGGACTGCAGTGTGCCGCGTCGCGGTCAGCAGCCACGTCGCGTGTTCGCTGCTCTGCCTTCTGTCGTTGCTGGCTGTGGCCGGCACGGCGGCGGCTCAGAACAGTGCGGTCGCCGACACCGCTGCTGACGGGTCGATAACCTTCCGGTACCAGGATGAGTCGAAGCTCGACCTGACTCCCGAGGAAAAGATCAGCGAACTCAACGGCAAGATCCTGCGCGATCCGACCAACGGTGACAACTACAACAACCTCGGTGTGATCTACGCGCGGCAAGAGAACTGGGTCACGGCGCGCGACGCATTCCTGGCCGCCGTCCAAGCCAAGCCGACCGAAGGAGATTTCCACCGTAATCTGGGCCTGGTGCTCGTCAAACTCGAGCAGTACGACCTGGCGATCGGCGAGTTCGAGGCCTACCGGAAGTTCGCCAGTCTGAGAGGGGCCGATACCTGGCGGCTGATCGGCGAGGCTTACCGTATGGCGGGCAAGCCGGATGAGGCGCGCCAGGAATTCCGGGAAGGACTCAAGGCGCTGCCGCCGGACCGGGAATCGGAAGGTCTGCGCCTGGTTCTGGCGCTCAATCGTCTCGAAGACGAGCAAAGAAACGGGCAGGCGTCGCGGGAACTGCTCGAAACGTATGTACCCGCAGCCAACCGTTACCTCGTTAATGCCGAGAAGACGGGTGCGACGGAGGGGGTTAGCCAGGCACGGGCCATCCGCAACAACCTGCTGAACCTGTACATCGACGATGCCAAGATCCTGGCGGATTCGGGGCTTCACATCGAGGCGGCGCAGACCTACGCCAAGGCCTTGGCGATGGCTCCGGAACGCGACGAGTTGTTGCCGTCCATCGTCGAGCAATACATCGAGGCTGATGATCTGCTGCAAGCGCGGGTGACCGCGCGCATGGCCCGCAGCGACCTGCCCGACGCCGCCGGTACCTGGCTGGCGACTGGCAAGATCTACGCCCACGAGAACCGATTCGAAGAGGCGATCGAGGCGTACAAGAAGGCTCGCGAAATCGACCCTACAATCAAGGGTCTCGATCTGGTCATCGGTAACCTGTACATGAAGACTGGTAACGTGAGTGAGGGGCGGAAGTACCTGGCCAGCGAGATCGACAATCCGGACACGCCGCCGGAAGTGGTCTACAACTACGCCGTCAGTCTGATGAAGGAAAAGAAGTACAGTGCGGCCATCAGACCGCTGCAGCGTGTCGTGCGCGAACGCCCGGACATGGTCCAGGGCTGGTCCGCTCTGGCGATCGCGTTGTATAAGAACAAGCAGTATGCCCAAGCCATCGAGCCGTACCAACGTACACTGGAGCTGGACCCGAAGCCCAAACACGCTTACGAGTTGGGCATCTGCGCCAAAAAAGCCGACCGGATCGACCTCGCCATCGAGGCCTACGAGCAGGCGCTCGCACTGGAGCCCGGTTACGTAGAGGCACGCTACAACTACTCGCTGGCTCTGATGGATGCCAAACGTTACGACGACGCAGCCGCCTCGTTCGATTCGCTGCTGGTGATCGAACCCGACTCCTACCGCGCATTTTACAGTCAGGGCCTATCGCTCTACTACCTGGGTCGGTACGACGAGGCCATCGACGCGTTCGAGCTGGCGCTCGAGCAGAAAGAGACAGTGAACGCCTACAACAACATCGGGCTGTCCTACGACAAGCTCGGTGACAAGAAGAGCGCGCAGACCTACTACAAAGAGGCCAAGAAACTGAAAGGCAGCGGCTAGTATGGCGTCTTCAGCCCGCCGGATCTCGGGTGGGGGGACA
>JAUVBS010000327.1 GCA_030591105.1 bacterium
CCTCGGGTGCGGCAACGACGAGGACCCCCCGGGGGTTCTAGGGTAGGCAACCGCAAAGACCCCCCGGGGGGTCCTGTCACACCCGCGTCAGCAACTTTCGCATCATGACGACCTTCGCATCAAGACAACCTTCGCATCAAGACCACGCCCGAGACCACAATGGCGAACTTGAAGGTCCAGCTCACCGTCGACTCTCAGTCGACTCTCAGTCGGTATAGCCGAGGTCCTTCAGCCGTTGGCGGACGGTGGTGTCGACATCGTTCCAGCTGGTCGCCGAGCCGGGATCGTCATCGTCCGGGTTGACCACTCGCCAGGCGGCGAGGTGCGCCAACAAGTGGCGTGCGATATCGGGTCGCGCGGCGGTCAGGTCGGTCTTTTCGTGGGGATCCGTGGCCAGATCGTACAGGCCGAAGACATCGCCGGCACGCGTGGCGATCAATTTCCATGACTCCTGTCGGATGGCCACCAGGTCCGGCCCGTAAGCCAGGGCCTCGGCGAGGAGTATGCGGTCGGCCGGCGAGCTGCCGGCCGGCGAGCTGTCGGCCGGCGAGTTGCCGGCCAGCGAGCGGCCGACCAGGCCGTCCACAGCTGCCGGGGGCAGAGCGAACGGTTCGACGCCGAGCCATTCAGCCATCGTCGGTGCGAAGTCGCAGAGTGAGACCGGCTCGCGGTGACGGACACCGGCCGGCACGTTCGGTCCCGTCGTCAGCCACGGCACGTGCAGCAGTTCCTGGAACTGGGTGTGGCCGTGGCCGATGGCGCGCAAGTCGCGCGGGTCGTGATTCCAGGCGCCCGCTTCGGTGGCGTGGTCGAGGAATTCTTCACCGTGGTCGGAGAACACGGTGAGTAGTGTGTTGGCGTCCAGACCCCACTCTGCCAATTGCTCCGCGGTGGCGCCTATGGTGCGGTCGACGTAACGAATGGTCGCGTCGTAGACGGCCAGCTTTATCTGCCTGACGCGTTCGGCCGCCGGCGTGAGCGGCTGAGGTGCTCGTCCGAGGTGGACGCCGCCGGTGGCGGGGCCTCCCCAGCCGGCGAGCGCGCGCAGCTCCGCGTCTGAAGGCCGGATGTCGTGTTGGAGAAGAGTGGCGAGCATCGGCTCTAGATCCGCCGGTGGCGGCGTGGTGGGCTCGTGGGGGTCGTTCAGCAGGACGAAGCAGAAGAAGGGCCGGTCGGCGTGACGGCGGATCCACTCCATGGCGATGGCGGTCAGATCGCCGGCCGGTACGTTGAAATACGCGTGCCGGTCGAAGGTCTCGGCCAGGCCGAAGGCGAAGAACTGATTGCTGTAGAACGCGGCTGTACGGTACCCGTGGCGGCGTAGATGAGTGGCCAGAGTGACCACGGACCGCTCGAGACGACGGGGAGGCTGACTGTCCATGTCCAGCACCGGTCCGGTAAACCCGGCGCGGTGCAGACTCGGAACCACTCCGCTCAACGCGCTGGCGAACGACGGCAACGTCCATGGCGAAGCGGCGGTCACATCGTCAAAGCAGGTGCCGGCGTCGGCGAGTCGGTCCAGGTGCGCCGACGTCGCTGGAGCGTAGCCAGCGTAGCCGAGGTGATCGTAACGCAACGTGTCGACCGCGAGGGCCAGCAGGTTGAGGGGACCGGACCGGCGCGCCGCGATGCGCGAGGGCCGTAACGGCCGCAGCACGGTATCACCGACGTTGCGCAAACGTGAGGCGAGCCGTTTGCGCCACAGCAATGGTCTGTAGGGATCACCGTTCACGCGCGCAGCCTCCCGCTATCTCCCTCTATCTCGCTCGATACCATCGCTCGATTCCATCGTTCAGCACAATCGTCGGCTACATTTTCTGGACACACGGTCTGGACACGTCGGCTTTGGCCCATTAACGTTCCGCTTCATGAAGCTGTTAGACTATACACAATAAAGCGGACTCTTGCCCGCTCTGGAATGCCGCGATCGAACCGAGGCGATCCGTCGCCTGGTCGCGGGTTTGGTGGCGTCCGGAACCGTGGCCGAGCCCGAACTACTGGTAGAGGAGATCTTGCTCCGCGAACAAGAGGGCAGTACAGCCATCGGGGGCGGATTGAGCATTCCCCACGCTCGTTTCAGATCGGTTCAGCGGGTTCAGCTCGCCGTCGCCACGCTGACCACCCCGCTGGAGATTCTCTCCGAGGACGGCCGGCCGGTGGACGTGATCATCCTGATCGTCGGCCCGGTGGGCGACCCCCGGCAGATGTTACGCGTGCTGGCCCGTCTAGCCCGCCTCGTCAAGCAAGGCACATTCCTGGACGATCTACGCGCGGCGAGCACTCCGGCCGGGATGCTCGAAGTCATCGGTTCGGCCGAGGGACGTTACGCTTAGCTCGGATTGAGCCGCCCTGGCTGGATGCGACCCTTGCCCACGACCGAAATCCCAACCGCTACAACATCGCTCGGGTATCCAAATTTCTTTGCGCTCCGTCCTTGAACGATCCTGCTACCAGGGCGTATTCTCTGCATCCGATGAACCGTGCCCCCAGGGGGTACCCGTTCTCGCTCATCCCTCCGAAGGGAGCGTGGTTCGATGTCGATCTCCATTAGGCACGCCACCGCGGTGCTCGGAATCTGCTGGCTGGTGGTCACAGCGCTAACGTTCAATACCCGGCCGGTCATTGCCCAGATCGATCACCCGGTCTTCACGGAGGTGGTCGTACAAGAGCGCTTCCATCCGCAGATCGGGCAGATAGGCAGTCCGTTCATCACGATCGCCAACCCCACGGGCCAGACAGTCGATCTAACCGACTTTTTCATCTCCAACGCCAACGATGGCAATGTCTCGCTCTACTACTACAACATCGTCAAGGCCGGAGCGTTCGACGCTGGTGGTGGTGCGGACAGCCTATTTCACTGCCGCTTCCCCGAGGGGGTCACGCTGGCGGCCGGAGATTCGCTGGTCGTCGCCATCAACGGCAGCGCACAGTTCGACAGCGCTTACAGCCAGCTACCGGACTTCGAGCTGTTCGAGGACGGAACCGTTCCGGACGAGGTGCCGGAAATGTTGCCGGCTTTCCCGCATGCCATCGGCAAGGGACTCGGTGCCTCCTACGCCGGGTCGAACACGCCGCACTTGCGCAGCCAAGCCTGTCTGGTGATGTACCACTGGGACGGCGCCACGGACCTGGTCGCGGATGTCGACTATCTGCTCTGGGGCGGGCTCGAGCGCTATCGGGTGGACAAGACCGGAGTATCCATCGACGGGCCGGACGACAACGAGGGGCTGTCGCAGTATTTGCCCGATACGCCGGTCGCCGACCAGCTGCCGGCCGCCGCGCAATGGCCGAATCCCGGACTCGCTCTGCGGCGTTCGACCGATTCCGAGGGGAACGAAACCACGAGCGGCGGTAACGGCCTGACCGGCCATGACGAAACCAGCGAAGATCTAGACAGCACCTGGCAGAACAACGTCACGGCCG
>JAUVBS010000239.1 GCA_030591105.1 bacterium
CGGTCGTCGAGATCGGCCAGTACGCCATGCGCACGGTTTTGTTCGTCGCCGGTCCGATGCTGGCCGCCGGCATGATTGTCGGTCTGATCATCAGCATCTTCCAGGCGGCGACCCAGATCAACGAGATGACCTTGGCTTTCGTACCGAAAATCGTCGCGGTCTTTCTGGTTCTGGTTCTCTCGTTGCCCTGGGCCATCGGGCAGCTAACTGATTTCACCACCGCCATGTTCGAACGGATCGCGGCGATGTAACGAGTGTGGCCGCCGGGCGGCGGTCAGGAGACGGCGTGAGCTTTGACCTGGACATCACCTATCTGGTCGTCGCCGGTGCGTTGACGTTGCGCCTGGCGATAGTGACCGCGACGCTGCCGCTGCTCGACCGCGCCAGTGTACCGCTCCTGTGGCGATTGGCTGTGGCCGCGGCTTTGGCCGGCACGTTGGCTCCCGCGATCCTCGCAACGACGACGCCGATTACCAGCATAACCTGGCCGCTACTGGTCACAGAGGCGCTGCGTTCCTTGCTGGTCGGTGCGCTCATGGCTTTCACCGTGAACCTGGCCTTCACCGCTGTTCGCTATGCGGGGCACATCGTCGGTATGCAGATCGGCTTTGCCATCGTCAACAGCTTCGATCCCCAGAGCGGGGCCCAGGTTTCGGTCATTGCCCAGTTCTACTACCTGCTGGCGGTACTGCTCTTCTTCGCGGTCGACGGGCATCATGCCCTGATCGGCGCGATGTATCAGTCGTGTGTGGTCCTGCCACCGCTGAGTCCGATCGACGCGAGTGCCGGGGCGTGGCTGATGCTACGGGAGTACAGTACCGTTTTTTCGCTCGGGCTACGTATCGCTGCGCCGGTGGTGATCGTGCTGCTGCTGATATCGGCGACCATGGGCGTCATCGTCAAGACCGTACCCCAGATCAACGTACTGGTGGTCGGTTTTCCCATCAAGATCGCCGCCGGCCTGGCGACGCTCGGGCTCTCGATGGTGTTCTTCCGCGAAATCTGCTTGGCGGCCATCGGTTCGCTCGGGGATCAGCTCGGTCGGGTGTTGTTGGCTTTGCATTGAAATCGGTTTGCGCCGTTACAGCGGCGCAGAGGTGAACGATGGCGGAGGAAGTAAGCGGCGAACGGACCGAGCGGGCAACGCCGAGGCGGCGCGAGAAGGCGCGGCAGCGAGGCCAGGTCATCCGCAGCGCCGAACTCAACGGTGCGGTCCTGCTCATGGTCGGTACGACCGCGCTGCTGGCGCTAGCGGATCACTTCGCCCGCGTGCTCGGGCGCAACAGCGAGTACCTGTTCAGTCAAGCGCACAATCTGCGCACGGAGGATTGGGGAGGGACCCAGCAGATGCTGAGCGGGAATCTCACGGTGTTGTTCGGTGCGCTGGCGCCGCTAGCCGGCGCACTGGTCATCGCGGCGCTGGCGGTGAATATAGCCCAGGTCGGACTGCGGATCACACCGATGGCCATGGCTCCGCAATTGACGCGGTTGAATCCCGTCAGCGGCATGAAGCGATTTTTCCAGAAGCGGGTGCTATTCGAGCTGGTGAAGAACGTCGTGAAGATCGGTCTGTTCTCACTGCTCGGTTACGTGATCATCGCCAGCCTGATTGGCCGCTTCACCGCGGCACCGCTCTTGCCGCTACCGGAGATAGTGAAGTTGGGACAGGACGGATTTGCACGGTTGATGGCCGCTCTGCTCGCGTTGACCAGCCTGCTCGCGATCGTCGACTGGTTCTGGCAGCGTAAACAGCACGAGCAGAATCTCAAGATGTCCCGCTACGAGGTGAAGCAAGAGATGAAGGATGTCGAGGGTGATCCCCAGATCAAGGCGCGTATCCGGGGTCTGCAATTCGAGCAGGCGCGTAAACGTATGCTGGCCGACGTGCCGACCGCCGACGTCGTGCTCACCAACCCGACCCATATTGCGATTGCGCTGCGCTATGAGCCGCAAGAAGTGGCCCCGATGGTCGTCGCCAAGGGAGCGGAACAATTGGCCGAGACCATCCGCAAGATCGCGCGTTCGGCCCGCGTACCGGTGATCGAGAACAAGCCGGTGGCGAGGGCCCTTTACCGGCAGGCAGAGGTAGGGCAGCACGTGCCCGAAAGCCTCTTCGAGGTAGTGGCCGAGATCCTGGCTTACGTCTACCGCCTCAAGCAGGCGTAGACCGCACGCGCCGCGGCCGTGCCGCAACGACGGGGAGCGACAGTTGGAAACTGACAAGGTCATCGGACGCGATCTGGTACTGGCCAACAGCAACATCATGAGTGCTGTGGCAGTGCTGGCCATCGTCGGTCTGATGGTCGTACCGATTCCGCCACTGTTGCTCGATCTGTTGCTGACTTTCAGCATCGCGTTCTCGGTCGTGGTGCTGCTCGTTTCGATCTACCTGAAAGAGCCGCTCGAGTTCAGCAGCTTTCCGTCGCTACTGCTGATCATGACGTTGCTGCGACTTGGCCTGAACGTCGCTTCGACCCGATTGATCCTGGGTAAGGGCGCCGCCGGTCAGGTCATTCAGAGCTTCGGCGATTTCGTGGTCGGCGGGAACTATGTCATCGGTGTAATCGTGTTCATCATCTTGGTGATCGTGAATTTTCTGGTGATCACCAAGGGCTCGACACGTATCGCCGAGGTCGCCGCGCGGTTTACCCTCGACGCGATGCCCGGCAAACAGATGGCCATCGACGCTGACCTGAACGCCGGTTTGATCGACGAACGGCAAGCGCGGCAGCGGCGGTCCCAGATCACCCAGGAAGCGGAGTTCTTCGGCGCCATGGACGGCGCAAGCAAGTTTGTCCGCGGCGACGCCATCGCCGGTATCATCATCACAGTCATCAACATCGCCGCTGGGTTCATCATCGGCATGATACAGATGGGTCTGCCGGCCAGTGAGTCTTTGGGACGCTTCACGGTGCTGACCGTCGGTGACGGACTCGTCAGCCAGATACCGGCGTTGCTGGTCTCGACCAGCGCCGGCCTGGTCGTGACGCGATCGAGTGGTGATTTGAATCTCGGCCAGTCACTCACCATACAGATCTTCCGGCAGTCCCGCGCGGTCTACATGGCAGCCGCCGCGCTGGTCGTCCTCGCGCTGGTTCCCGGCTTACCGACCGTTCCGTTCCTTATTCTGGCCGCCGTTTTCGCCACGCTCGGTGTCGTCGTGGGTCGGAGAGTGCAGCGCTACGACGCGCAATGCGAAGCAGCCACAGAGACCGAACAACCGGCCATGGCCGACGTAGCCTCAGAAGCCGCCGTGGGGGCGGAGCTCTTCGTCCTGGACCGTCTCGAGCTGGAGATCGGCTACGGCTTGATACCGCTGGTCGACGAACAGCGCGGCGGGGACCTGTTGCAACGGGTCGGCAACATCCGACGGCAAGTCGGCAACGAGTTGGGTATCCCCATCCATCCGATCCGCTTGCGCGACAATCTCCAACTGGGCGCCAACGAATACCTGATCAAGCTCAAAGGAATCGAGATCGCCCGCGCCGAGTTGATGCCTGACCGTTTGCTGGCCATGAGCACACGACCGGACTCCGGTGATGTCGACGGGATCGCGACAGTCGAACCGGCCTTCCATCTGCCGGCGGTCTGGGTCGAAGCAGAGCGCAAGGCCTCGGCCGAAATCGAAGGCTACACGGTGGTCGAACCGGCTGCGGTGTTGACCACCCACCTCTCGGAAATCATCCGCTCTTACGCGGACGAGCTGCTCAGCCGTCAAGACGTCAAGGACATGTGTGAGACCGTACGTGAATTCGCACCGGCGCTCATCGAGGACCTGATCCCGGACCGGGTGTCGATCAACGTACTGCAGGCGGTATTGCGGTCCCTGCTACACGAGCGCATCCCGGTGCGCGATATCGTATCGATTCTCGAGACGCTGGCCGATCTGAGCGGGGCCAGTGCCGGTAAGGATCTGCTGACGACGAAGGTGCGCGAGGCGCTGCACCGCTCGATCACCGCGCTTTACATCGATCTGGAGGGGACGCTGCCGGTGATCGCGCTACAAGCGGATGTCGAGCAGTTGCTGATGGATGCGGCACGGGAATCGGAGCAAAGCGGGGCCGTCGTGATCGATCCACGTTTTACGCAGGAATTTCTGGGCCGACTCGAAGAGACGCTACGGGGAGCTTTCGCCGCCGGTACGTCGCCGGTGTTGTTGGTTGCGACCGCGATCCGGTTCTTCGTCAAAAGATTGATCGAGCCGACCTATCCCAATCTGGCCGTCATGGGCTACACGGAGGTTGCCGCTTCCGCAAGGGTCCAGGCCACAGGAACGGTGGTGATCCATGGACTCGCCCGGCAAGAACAGGCAGCCGTCTAACGAAACTTTGGCAGCGGTCACTGCGCCGACGCTAACC
>JAUVBS010000370.1 GCA_030591105.1 bacterium
GGATAGAAGAAGGGGGTCAATCCCTTTTCTAGTTGAAATTCCGATCGGCTCCACATCTTGAGTTATGCCACTGCTTTGCCGCTCCCGTTCAACCCATGTTCATCAGGAACTCGGTCGGAGTTGTGCCGGTGTTGTAGCCGGCGACGACCCAGGAGTGCCCGCCGGTGTCGCTGCTCCCACCGAGCTGTAGAGGACGAAACCATTGGATCTCCTCGACCATCGTGTCGACGTTTCGGGTGGCATAGGTCGCGTCTGGATCGTAACGAAAGTACATCCTGTATGCGTCGACCGCGAAGTCTTCGGCGGTAACGACGGCCGCAAGGGCCACCATTGCGACGATGCTGAACAATGCTCGTTTATGAGAGTCTCTGGTTATTCCGTCATCTCATTGGCCGGTGTACCGGCGTCTATTTGATTACGGCCGGGCCGTCGTAAGCATCAATGGTCATTGGTGTATCGAGTATCATCGGCGTCGACACGTAGTAGTACGTATTGCCGCGCAGTCCGAGTAAACCCCCGTCCGGCGTGGCGGACAGGCCTTCGCCAATCCAATTGTACGGGTGCTCGAATGTGCCGAGCTCCGTTCCGGAGTAACCCGGGTCAACGTACTTGAGGGTCGGTCCTTCGATTGGTCGCTCGAGGAGTCCGTAGCCGTACGTCGCGGCGACCAGAGTGTCATATCCGTCCGCCGTTTCGCGCGGTACGTACACCAGTGACGTGACGCGTACGACCGGTAGCCCGGTTTGGAACGGCTCCCACGACTGCCCGCCGTTCTGGCTCCAGAACACCCCGAGGTCGGTGCCGACGAAGATCTGGTCTTGATTGAACGGCGTCACGGCGATCGCCTGAACGCGGCCGACGCTTGACAGCTCGTTGGTCAGGTCTTCCCACGTCTGCCAATGGTCCGTGGTGTGCAGCAACCTCGGGCAATCGAAATCGTTGACAATGATCCCGGCCCAACTCTCCGCGGCGTTTTGCAGCGAAGCAAACACGGTCTCCACCCCACCGGCATAGGTTGACAACTGCACATCGGTCGCATTCCACACGCCTTCGATGCGTCGGCAGACGGTCAGCCACGGCGGTTGCCCTGTGCTCCAATAGGAGACATACACTGTCTCGGGCCGTAGCCGGCTGCCGTAGGCGTCCTTGTCATTCTCGCCACACGCCCCGATGGTCACCGGCTCGGCCGTCCAGCCCGGCAGTGTGCCGAACGCCGGCGACGACCAGAGCGTATTCTCGGCGGTGCTGAACATCGTCTCGGTCTCGCGGTCGTAGAAGAGGTCCCAGTGACCGCTCGCGACGGTGCCGGATTCTTCCCATGAGGGCGGCAAGCCGGTGACGCGGTTCATCCGCGTGCCCGGCTCGGGGCTGTGCATGCCGTCGATAAACCACCAATGGTCGGCGAGCAGGTCCGTGATGCGCACACCGAAGCCGTCACCGCCGGTGAGGTAGGCCCAGCCGGCGAGCGCGTCTGCGCGGTACACGATGCCATTGTCCTGAAGGCCGATCGTGCGGAAACCGCGCTGCGCGTCCATGAAGTCGATTTGTGTCGTGCGCAATCCGGTCGGAGGCTCGCCGTTCCAGGAGTAGGTTGACCCGCCCAGGGGGTGCCGGTAGACGCCGCCGTCGTTGCAGATCCAGAGCACGTTGTCGCCGGTGTGCTCACTGATAACGAGTTGAGTGATATCGGGGTGCCCAATATCGATGCCGGTATCGCCGCTTGCCACCCAGGTTGCGCCGCCGTCGGTGCTGCGGGCGATGTTGACCGCGCCGATGTAAATCTCGTCGGGGTCGGTTGGATGGAAGGTAATCGCCTGGGCGTGCCAGATCTGGTCGCCGGCGATGTCGTGCAGTTCCTGTGCGGTGATGTCGCTCCAGGTCGCGCCGGCGTCGGTTGACTTGTAGGCGCCCTGGAGTTCGTCGTCGTTTTCGACGACAATGGCAAGGTTGTCAGGGTAGTCGCGGCAGATGGCGATTGAGGCGCGGTCGAAGTCGGTGCCGACCGGCAGATCGGGATCATCGAACAAATCATAAGTGTTCCAGCAATCCGTCGTGTAGTACACGCCACGGCCGGTCGGCGCGTCGGCCCCCATGACGCAGGCGTACTGAGTATCCGGGTCGGTGGGATGCAGGACCACGTCCGTCGCCTCGCCCGACAGTTGTCGCGACCAGCTTTCACCGGCGTCGCTGGAGACGAAAAGGCCGATGTTACAGGCGGCAATGACCGTGTTGGCGTCGTTCGGGTGGTAGATGATGCGGAAGAACGAGTCGGGATAGACGCGCGCGCCGCCCGGTTCGTAGAGCGGGATATCGGTCCAGATCGCGCCTTCGTTCGTCGTTTTGAACAGGCCGCCGCCGCCGTAACGCCGCCAGTCGCCGGTGCCGACGATGATCGTGTCCGGGTCGGTGGGGTGTACGGCGAAGGCGCGGACGGACGGGTTGGGCAGCGCATAACCGATGTTGGTCCAGACGCCGATTCCGTGAAACGGGTCGGCCTTCCACAGCCCGCCGCCGCACGCGCCGACGTAGACCATGTAGGCGCCACTACCATCATAGATTTGGATGCCCGCGATGCGGCCGTTGTAGTTGCGGTTGAGGTAATTGCCGATCGGACCGGCGGGCACCCACGGACCGGGGGCGTCGCGCGGGCCGGCGTGGATGCTCTGGCCGGTGCGTTCGATGGCGTTGGCGTAGTCTTCCGCCGAAAGACACGTCTTCCAGTAGCGTTCGACGCGCTCGGGATCCTCTTTCCACTCCCGGTAGCGGTCCTCGAAGGCCGCCTGTTCCGCAGGGTAGTCCTGGCCGGACGCGAGCGCCGCGGGGATCAGCCAGAGCAGCGTGAGAATGACGCGATTTGCTTTGCAGGCTCTCATGATGACCTCACTTGCAGGTTGTATCCATGTGTCGTCTTGCGCCGCCCTACTGGAGTGAGACCAGCACGAGCACCAGCCCACGACC
>JAUVBS010000198.1 GCA_030591105.1 bacterium
CGGAGAAACGCCTGCTGTTTCAGTTACTCGACGCCGAGAAGAACGTCGGTGTAAGATTGACCGAGAACTGTGCCATGGATCCGGCCGCTGCGGTCAGTGGCTGGTACTTCAGCCACCCGGCGAGTCGCTACTTCGGACTCGGCAAGATCGACCGCGATCAGGTCAGTGATTATGCCGAACGCAAGGGTATGACCGTGGCCGAGGTCGAGCGTTGGTTGGCGCCGAACCTCGCTTACGAGCCGAGCCGCGGCGGTTGAACCGCACCGGCTGAACCGCGGCGGTTGAACCGCGCACCGACGAGGGACCGGCGCGCCGCCTACCAAGACCCAGTCACGGAGCAAGAAGATTCATGCGAGTCATCGAACATCTCGAAAAGGCCAGCGGTACCCTGTTCAGCTACGAGATCATCCCGCCGCCGCGCGGCAAGAGCGTGCGCGACATCATCGATATTGTCGAGCAGATCATACCGTACGAGCCGGCTTTTATCGATGTGACCAGCCACATGGCCGAGGCGATCTATGAGGAGTTGCCCGACGGGTCGATCAAAAGGCGGGTCAATAAGAAGCGGCCCGGAACCATCAGTGTCTGTGGTCTGATCCAGAACCGCTACAACATCGACACCGTGCCCCACCTGCTCTGCAGCGGTTTTACCCGCGAGGAGACCGAGGACGCGGTGATCGAGCTGAATTACTTGGGGATCCACAACGTGCTGGCGATCCGTGGCGACGAGACCAACTACAAGAAGCTCGTCGACAGTAGCCGCACGCGCAATGTCCACTCCGTCAACCTGGTCGGCCAGCTCGCCGACCTGCGACGGGGCCGCTACCTCGAGGACATCGAGAACAGCACCGCCATCGATATGTGCATCGGCGTCGGCGGCTACCCCGAGAAACATTACGAGGCGCCGAACTTCAAGACGGATATTGCGCACCTGAAGGCGAAGGTCGAAGCGGGTGCCGACTACATCGTGACCCAGATGTTCTACGACAACCGGTTTTATTTCGACTTCGTCGAGCGGTGCCGGGCTGCCGGTATCACGGTACCGATCATCCCCGGCTTGAAGTTGATCGACCGCCCCGGTCAGCTGACCAGCCTGCCGCGGAATTTCTATACGACTATCCCCGAGGAACTGGCCGACGAGGTGGTCGCCAACCCCAAGCACGCCCGTGAAATCGGCGTGCGCTGGACGCAAAAGCAGTGCGAACAGCTGGTCGCCGCCGGGGTACCGTGCATCCATCTCTACGTCATGAACGACGCCGACGCGGTGGTACGCGTGGTCGATTCGGTGAAATAACCCGGTCGAGAAAGTCGGTCTAGAAAGTGAGGGTGCGAGCCTGGCTGCGGCCGATCTCGTCGCCGTTGACTGCGAACACGACACGCACGAACGCGATACTTTGGGGAGTGGAGATCATTTCGCTCTGGAGCAGGAACTCTTCCGCCTCGCCGGCGTCGAGGCGGGCCACCTCGGCAAGGTCGGTGTCGTACAGCACGACCGCGCTCGCGGTGGTCCGTTCGGGCGCCTCCCAAGCCAGGTGCCAGGTGCCTTTATCGGGTCCGGGTTCGACGCGTAGCGGATAGTCGGTCTGGCTCCGTTCGACCGTGCCGCGCAGCAAAGATTCGGTGCCGGGGGACGGGAGCGGCAAATTCAGCGGGACCTGGTTGGTCTTCAGTCCGAAGACCAGGACGAGGACGGCGGCCGCCGCCAACGCGGGCCGCCACGATTTGGCGGCGAGGTTGACCAGACGCGTGTGTAGACCACTGCGGCCGGCCGGCAGAAGGTCGGTACCGTAGATCTCCCGCGTCATCACTGCATCGAGTTGGGAGCGCGCTGCGCCGAGGATCGACGGGTCGAGATCCAAACCGGACGGTAGATCGCCCGCCATGAATGCGCGGTAGGCTACGAGCCGCGCACGGCAGCGTGGGCAGCCGTCCAGATGGGTCCGGCGCAGGTCGCCTGGAGCCAACTCGCTGATCGCAGCCAACGTTTCGTGAGGATGGCAGCGCTCGGTCACCATTCTCGCTCCTCCCGTTCGTTTGCCTGCCGGGCCATCGCATTCCTCAGCTTGCGCCGTGCGCGCTGTAATACCGCCCGTGCTCCGGAAGCCTCGACGATGCCCAGCGTGACGGTGATCACATCGACCGGCATCTGCTCGTTGCACCTGAGCCAGAGTGCCTCTTGCTCGATCGGGTCGAGCTGCTCGGTGATGAGTCGCAGCAAGGCCTCTTCACCCTGTTGCTCGAGGAGCAGCTGCTCGGGATCGCCGGTCGTAGCCGGGATCCGGTCGCAGTCGGCGTCCGCATCGATCGCGATGGGCGGACGACGCAGTTCGCTCAGACAACGGTTGCGCGCGATGGCGAATATCCAGGAGCTGAATCTCGCCCTTCCCCCGAAGGACGCCAGGTTGCGGTACGCGCTGATCAGAACTTCCTGGGCGGCGTCCAGTGCGCTCTCGTGGTCCCGCAGATGCTTCAGGCACCAGATGTAGACCCGGTCGCGGTAGCGTTCGAGCAGACGGGACGCAGCTTCCTGTCTCTGCGCGACGGTTGCCGCCCCTTGCGCCAGTGCGACCAGTTGCTCGTCCGACGCGTGGGTGGGCCGCTCGTCTACGGCCTCTGCCCGGTTTACCGATCTTGATTCCGTTGCCATAGTCTTAGACGCGGTCTGACCGCGGGAATCACAAGGAAAATTGAGTTTGCTTTCCGTAGTTCGGATCGAAGGATCAGTGTCCCCACGGTAGCCGATCGGCGTCTGTCCCACCGGCCGCCGTAAGTCGCATTGAATCCACGCTATTAAGCGTACCAGATGAGCCCACCGCCGCCAACCATACTGGCCCACATTCCGCGGTCACAATCTGAGACGACACTGCGAGGTTGCGCTGGAGCTGCCCGCCGGTTACGGTCCGCATGGCGCCACAGCGCCCTTCGCCGCACGGAGGCGGCGTTGAGAGTTTGGCACGACGGATCGAGTGGACCGGTATGAACCAAGACCTTCCTTCCCGGCGTATCCTGCTGGCCCTGGACAATGTGGCCGCCGCCCGCAGGATCCGGGCCTATCTGACCGGCATTCCCAGCTACCGCGTGGCAGCGGTCAGTCATCTGACCGACGCCGAGGCGTACCTGGCAGTCGATCCCGTAGATATCGTTCTGGCCGGGCCGACCCGGCCGAAATACGGCCTGTCCCACTCGTTGGACAGGCTCCGGACCGCGGCTCCCGGCGTGCCGGTGGTCGCCCTGCTGGCCGACGATGGTGCGTCCATTCGGCCCGGTACTCTCGCTGCGTACGGCTGCGAGACCCTGTCCCTGGCCAGCCGTGATCCCGAGCTCTGGTGCCGCACCGTCGATTTCGTGTGCCGGCACGAGCGTGTAAGCAAGCGCTTGGCTGCCGCGCGCGCGAAGTTGGGCCGGTTCGCGGCAACCGATCCGTTGACCGAGCTACCCAACCGCAAGGGTCTCGAGAGCGCCTTGGGACGCGAGCTCGTTCTGAGCCGCGAGGACGGCCGCTCGTTGCTCGCGGTGCTCGTCGATCTAGACGACTTCGCGCGTGTCAACGCACTGCTCGGGCACGCCGTGGGTGACCTGGTCCTGGTCGGCGCAGCCCGCCGTATCGAACAGATCGCACGTCAGACCGATGTGGTCGGGCGCCTGGGCGAGGACCGATTTCTGATCCTGTTGCCCGGGACCACTCCTGCGGAGGGGGCCGATCTGGCGGAGCAGCTGCGGCTGGCCGTGGCTCAGGACACGATCCAGGTCAGCGGCAACCGGTTGCCGGTTACTGCGAGCGTCGGCATAAGTACGGTCGGACCGGATGTGCTCTCGCTGGAAGAGGTCGTCGCCGGGACCCAGATTGCCCTCGAACGCAGCAAGGCCGCCGGCAAGAACCGCGTCACCTGCGCGCCGCACGGGCAGGCCGCAGCCAAGGTTTACGAACTGGGGCCCGGTATGGTTCAGGCGCTGTTGCACGACGACGTGCTGGTGGCAGCGAATCAGCCCATCGTCGATCTGACCGCCGGCAAGATCGTCGCGCACGAGATGCTCACCCGCGGTCCCGAGGGTCCGCTGCGGCAGCCGGACCAGCTATTTCGCTACTCCGCCGAACAGGACATACTGACCGCGGTCGATCTGCGCAGCCTCAAGCAGTGCGCCGCGGCGGCGGCCCGTCTCGCCGACATCGACCGGTATCACGTCAACATCATGCCAGCCACGCTGCTCGAAACGCCGGAGAACGAGCTGATCAGTTTCTTGACTGGAGTCGATGGTGCGGGACCGTGCTGTCTCGAGATCAGCGAGCAACAACTACTCGGCGATCCTGCGTGTCTGCGCGGCAAGGTGCTTGCGCTCCAGCGCGCCGGCATCACCGTCGCCATCGACGACGTGGGGTTCGGCAGCAGTTGTCTGGAGGGCTTGCTCTCGCTCACGCCGGACGTTGTGAAGATCGACAAGCGACTGGTCCGCGGACTGAGTGCAGATCCAGAGCAGCGTGCCGACTTGGTGCGCCTACTCCGGGTGGCCGACGTGTTACGGGCCGAGGTCATCGCCGAGGGGATCGAGCATCCCGACGACCTGGCCGTACTGCTGGAGCTGGGGGTACGTTACGGCCAGGGGTTCCTGTTCGGGCGGCCCTGCCTTTGTGCGGCTTGAGTTGCGGATCAGGCCAGACTGCCGATGGTCTCCTCGACGGCGGTGAGGATGGCGCAGGAGCGTACGAGTTCTTTCATCACCGTGTGGTCGGGATAGAGCGGTCGGTCCTCGTCGAGGAACTTCACCTGCTCGCGGATCACACGCCGGGCGGTGGAGACCCCGTCACCGGTGGTGAAATCCCGCAGATCGAGCGCCTGAGCTGCGGCCATGAATTCGATGCCCAGCACTCCGTGGGCGTTATCGAGGATCTGGGCGTTCTTGAGC
>JAUVBS010000426.1 GCA_030591105.1 bacterium
CGAAGCACATCGGATCCAGGTGGAAGTCGACAAACCGGAGAAGGAGCGCGGCTCCTACCTGCATCCGGAGCTCTATGGCATGTCAGAGGACCGCCGCGTTGACCTCTGGCTCGAAGCCGCGGCGCGGCTGACCGAAGGAGGTGCGCAATGAAACGACGCTTCTCACTCGTCCTGATTATGTTCGCCCCGCTGGTCCTTGCTCCGACAGCCGGTGACCGTGGCGACGACTTCGCCATCGACTGGTGGACCGTCGACGCCGGCGGGGAGATGTTCACTACCGGCGGGGAGCCCGATCGTTGGACCCGGGGCCAATCGAGAACAGACGATTGAATCACACGTGGTAGAGGAGAGAACTATGACTCGGATGATCTTCGCGAAAGGAGCATTTGACATGAATGTTAGCAAGATGTGGATTTGTGGCCTCGTTGTGGTCGTGCTGCTCGTTGTAAGCCCCTCATACGCGCAGACGCCGCTGAGCACCGCCTTCACCTATCAGGGGCAACTTCAGGATGGCGGAGTCCCCGCCGACGAGGACTACGATTTTCTGTTCAAGCTGTTCGAGGCCGAGATCGGCGGCGCCCAGGTCGGCGGCGACGTGCAGATCGAGGATTGGCCCGTCCCCGACGGGCTGTTCACGGTGCAGCTCGACTTCGGCGAGGGCGTGTTCACCGGCGACGCGCTTTGGTTGGAAGTGGGCGTGCGGCTGGGTGTCAGCGAGGATCCGCACACCGTGCTATCGCCGCGTCAACCGCTGACGGCCGCTCCTTACGCGCTCTACGCACTCAGCGGTCCCGGCAGCGGTGGTTTCTGGGCGGCCAACGGCGACGACATCTACAACACGAACAGCGGCCAGGTCGGCATCGGCACGACCAGTCCTCTATACCCGCTGCATGTCGTGAGCGACGACTCCGACGCCGTCCACGGCGAGAGCAGCGTTTCCGGTGGCGTCGGCGTGTACGGCAAGGCCAGCAGCTTCGAGGGCGGGGGCTTCGGTCTCCGCGGCGACAGCTACGGCACAACCGGCATCGGCGTGTTCGGAATCGCCGCGATGACTACCGGCAACAACTACGGCGTGTATGGGCAGAGCCAAAGTCAGACCGGCCGCGGCGTGTACGGCCTCGCCAACAGCGCAACGGGCGTCAATTACGGCGTCTACGGGGTGACCAACAGCCCCGACGGCTTTGCGGGCTACTTCGACGGCACGGTCCAGATGACCGGCTTCCAGCTCTCGACCTTGCCGACCGACGGTTACGTCCTCACCAGCGACGCCGCCGGCGCGGGCAGTTGGCAGCCCTCGGGTGGGGGCGACTCGCTCTGGCGGACCAGCGGTGCTGACATTTACTTCAACGACGGCAACGTCGGCATCGGAACCAGTTCGCCGGATTTGGGGATCTTAGATGTCGCCAACGTGGCAGGTATAGACATTCTTAGCAACGGAGCCGGCTGGATCGGCACCAGGGGGGCGAATGGTAATTTGAATGCACACCTGACCAACCTCACGAACTATCCCAACAACGGCTACGTCTCGGTAAAGAACTCGCTCGGCACCACTCGGGCGGGAATGTATGTGGCTGCTTCAGGGGCAGGCACCATCTATGCCGACGTGAAGAACTTCCGCGTGGCGAACCCCAACCAACGCGGAACGGACATCTGGTACGCGTGTGTCGAAGGCCCGGAGGCGGCGGCGTATATCCGCGGAACCGCTCATCTGGTCGCCGGCCGCGCGACCGTCACTTTTCCCGACCACTTCACGGCCGTCGCCACTTCGCAAGGAATGACCGTTCAGATCACGCCGCATTCCGCCGAGTCCAAAGGTCTGGCGGTGGTTGAGCGGAGTATCGAGGGCTTCGTCGTTCGCGAGCTCTTTAGCGGCGCCGGTACGTACGACTTCGACTACACGGTGATGGCGGTCCGCCAGGGACACGAGGACTATCGCGTGATTCGGCCCGACACGGAGGGGCTGCCGGCCGGAGAGATCGAAGCCGGCGATGCTGACCGGATCGCTGATACGGAGGCGCGCTAATGAGATGCTTGCGGACTAATCGACCAACAACCCCGCTCAAACACACGGTATTGACCCTCGCCGTGGTGTTGACACTGGCGCCGGTCGTCCTCGCCCAGGATTTCGACATCGACTGGTATACCATCGACGGCGGCGGGGAAATGTTTACGACCGGCGGCGATTTTGAGCTGTCCGGCACGATTGGCCAACCCGATGCGTCAACGACTGTCATGACCGGCGGCGACTTCGCACTTGCCGGCGGGTTCTGGCCCGGCGCCGTCGAGGAGCCGTTCTGTTTCGGCGACCTCGACGACGACGGTTACCGAGACCTGTCCGACCTGGCTCAGCTACTCGGTAGTTACGGCGAAACCAGCGGCATGACGTACGAAGACGGCGACCTCGACGGCGACGGTGACGTCGATCTGTCCGATTTAGCCGCCCTGCTGGGCGTCTACGGCGACGTCTGCCCGTAGCCGGCGCGGGCAATCGAGTGATAACGGGGCCGATGAAAAAGGGCTTGGCTCCGCGGCTGTTTAACCAATAAAC
>JAUVBS010000488.1 GCA_030591105.1 bacterium
ACCGACCGTGTCCGCTCCGTCTGCGCCGGCCGGTAGCTCCTTGATGTAGAGGTCGCGCTTGGGGTATGGGATCTCGACGCCCGCGTCGCCCAGAGCGATGTAGACACCGCGGTTCAAGTTGTGGATCGCCCGGCCGCGGAGCACCGGTTCGTCCACCCAGGCGAGCAGTTCGAAAGCCAGACCCGAGTCGTCGAAGCTGCGGAAACGGACCCGCGGGGCAGGCGACTTCGCCAGCTCGGTCACCTGTGCCGTCGTCGAGAGCAGGATCCGCTCGACCTCGTCGACGTCGCTGCCGTAGGCGACGGAGACCTTCACCCGGACGCGCATCTTCTGGTACGGGCCACTCGACTCATTGACGACTTTGCTGTTGCCGATCACCGCGTTGGGCAGGGTGACTTCGATATCGTCGCGGGTCAGTAACCGGGTCGAACGGATGCCGATGTCGGTGACCCGGCCGCGCAAGCCGTCGGGCAGGACGATGAAATCGCCGACCTTGTATGGGGCATCGGCGAGGATGAACATGCCCGAAAATAGGTTGGCCAGAGTATCTTTCGCGGCCAGGCCGATCACCAGACCGGCGACCCCTGCGGAAGCGATCCAGGTGGTGACGTCGAAATGCCACGCCTTGAGGATCAGATAGATCTGGCCACCGATGATCGATAATTTCAGGAAGAGATCGACCAGCGGTAGCGTCTTGGGCTGGATCCAAGTGAGCCGGTCCGAGTTCTTGCTGAATGCTTCACAGATCAGCTTGCCGGTATTGATCAGCGCCTGTCCCCAAATGAGTACCAATACCGTGAAGATTAGCGAGTGACCGACCTTCTCGACCTGTGGCGCCAGCGGTAAGTCGACCAGTGCCACGATGATCCCCAGCAGAACCACGGTTGCGACGACCGGAGAACCGAAGCGGTCGACCAGACCGTCATCGAAATCCCCCGGACTGCGGCGTACGGCGCGGCGCAACAGAGGTAACAGCAGCACCCGCAGAACGACGGCCATCAGCAACGACAACGCCAAGATGGCCACTGCACGTTCGATCGGGCTGTTGATGAACCTGAACATCTGCTCCGTGGTCTCGGTCATATCTATCTCTCCGTCGATGGGTTACCGGTCCGGCAACCCTGGTTTGACTTGCAACACTTTCTCTTTGCGGATCATGACGCTGCCGGGTTCGGCGCCCCGCGGCTTGGTCACGTAGCGCCCCCGCGTGTAGGAGACGGTGACCCGGCGCGCGTTGCGCCGTTTACTGTACCAGGCCGCAATGGCCGCGGCCTGCGTCAGGATCGCGCGGTCCGGTTCGGTGCCGGCGGGGACCTGCAAGACAACATGGCTGCCCGGCACGCCCCGTACGTGGAACCACCAGTCGCCCGGCCGGGCGATCTTCAGACTCAGCCGATCGTTGTCACTGTCGGTGCGCCCCGCCAGTACGATCCAGCCGCCCGGCAACTCGTGTTCGTACAGACGCGGCGGCTCCGGCCGGCGCCGGCGCGACCGAGTATCGCAGTCGTCGCGATCATTCCGGCCGTCGCGATCATCGCGCCCGTCACCCCCGCCACGGCCGTTGCGATCGTCAGGATCACTCACCCGACCGACCTCCCGGACACGAAAATACCGATGGCCAACAGCAGCGGCGTCAACAAATTGATCGCCACGTTCAAACCGAGGGCCGGAATCAGGTCCGGTACCGACCGGGCATGGACGCGGGCGCGCCGTACCACGGCGACCGCCGGGACTACGGTAGCCAACGCGATCAGGCTGCCGGCCGGCAACAACCCGGCCCGCCAGCCAACCACGATGGTCAGGTACGCCAAAAACAACTGCAAACTGTAGACGAACACGCTCCGCTGACGCCCCAGAACGATGGGCAGATGGCGACGTCCCGCCGCGCGGTCCGGCTCGAGGTCGGGCAGCTGGTTCAAGAGCAACAGATCGTTGACCAGGAAGAACGGCACCAGTGCGGCGGTAAATAGGGTCGCCGTGTAATGACCGGTCAGCACGTAGCCCGCCCCCATGACCATCAACAGACCAAAGCCAATGCCGGGCGCGACCAAGCAAACCCAC
>JAUVBS010000355.1 GCA_030591105.1 bacterium
CCACTGCTCCGGACCCATGTTCTCGCTGAACACGCCGTACAGTTTCTCGGTGTCGAGGTTGCAGATGTCAGCCAGCTCGGGCACCGAGCCGTACAACTCGCCGGGGCTGAATGCCGGTATCACCGCTCCGCTACGGTAATCCAACCGGCTGGCTATGGTGCCACCGGTACCGAACAGCTTGACCTGAGGTTTCTGCGGATCGTCGGGTAAAGCCTGCTCGGGGATCTGGTAGTGCGCTACCTTGCGGCCGTGGATCGAGATTCTTTCGATCGTGTCGTAACGTATGCCCACGTTGTAGCCGCTGACGAGTTTCAACACGACGTGATCGGCGTCAGCGGTCTCGCTGCGCGGCAGGATCACACCCGAAAAGTCGCCCCGGGTGGTGTGTAACGTGACCTCGCTCCAGACCAGGGCGCCGTCGCGTTCGAGCAGATCGCGCGTAAGTCCGCGATAGCCCTGGTAGTCCTGATCGCTCACGCCAGCCCCTCCTTGACCCACGTACGTACGGTCTGGCCGGCGACCCGCCCGCGTAGAGTCTGCATCACGTGCCCCATGGCCCAAAGTTCCCGGTGAGTCGGTTCGGTCGGTCCGCGGTGGGGCAGAGTAGCCCAGGCGGCGGTGAAACTGCGGCGGCCTTCGGCGGTCGTCGCCATGGCCGGCGGCTGGTCGTCGTTGCTGTAGACCCCTTCGGGTAGGATCTCAGACCGCGTGATCCGATCGATGATATCTTCCCACCAGTCACGGCTCGTAACCGGGTCGGGCGGTCGCGGGCAGTGGCGGTCCAGCAGCAACGAGGCCAGGCCGGTCGCCGACAGACGGTGGTGTCCCGCAAGGCGGCTGTGCAAGTACAGGAACAGGTCGTAGGCCCGGTGGCGGGACAGGCGTTCGGCGAGATCATTGCCGACGCCCAACGCAACCAATCGCTCGCCGCGTTCCCACGGTCGTTCGGTCAGTCCCTCGCGTATGTGCTCGAGCCGCGGATCGTCGATGGGAATCGGTGGCAGGTCGGTGTCGGGATACATGCGATCTGGACCGGGCAGGATGCGCTCGAAGCCAGTGGTACCGTCGTCGAGGGCCTGTCGCGTTTCCGACGGCACGCCGGCCACCGCATCGACCGCGCGCAAGACCACTTCTTGCGCGGCGGTGACGGCGTCGCGATGTGGTCCCCATACCACCAGAATCGGTACGTCGGCCGTGGCGCCGCAGGTCTTCGCTATCTTTTCCCACTCGCTGCTAGCGAGCGACACCCCTTCCTGGGTCGATGCCAATACGTTGGGCAACTCGTCGAGGCAGGCGACGACGCGGATCCGGTCGCTGAATTCCTTGAAGAAGGTCGTGTGAGGTTGGGTGTGGACGCCGAGCAGTCCGCCGAATCCGGGCAGCGACACCGCCAGGACACTGGCTCCCTGGGCGACCGCCTTCTGAACGAATTGACAGTCGGTGCCTCGGACTACCGACGTAACATCCCAGTAGCGCTCCGGTAGCGAGTCACCGCTCACCTTACGCCGTCTGAGCTCGGCTCCGATCGCCAGTAAACTCCGCTGCCGCACCGCCTCGTTGTGTACGAGGCGCGGTATCGAGCGTAGGTTCGGCACACCCTTGATCTCGATCCGGGTGCTGCCGCTCACCGAGACGTTGACGTCTTGCCGGGCCGCGCCCGGACCGGTCCGCACCAAGCCGCTGACCCGGCACAGCCACCGCAACAACTGCCCCATAGCAGCGGCCTCGCCAGGGGTGTGCATATCGGGATCGGTGACCATTTCGACCAGCGGCATGCCGAGGCGGTCGGTGCGGTAGGTCCGCAGGTGCCCACGGTCGCTGACCTCGCGGCAGGAATCCTCCTCGATGCTGACCTGGCGGATGTGGACTGTCCGTCCTTGGAACGGAACGTCGCCATCGGTACCGACGATGGCGGTACGTTGAAATCCCGTCGGGATGCTGCCGTCGAGGTATTGTTTACGGGTGATATGCACCTCACCGACGATGTTGCAGCCCAAGAGTATCGCGATGGCGATGGAGCGATCGAGTGCTACCGGGTCGATCTCGAACGGTGGTGCATCGTCCATTTCGTAGGTGCAGACAGTTTCTTGATTCAGAAGGTAGACGATGTCCTTGCGCGTCTTGAACTCCATCAGAGCCGTACCGTCGTACTCGCCCATCTCCGAGAGTGTCGGCCGCATGTGGCGCAAGATTTCGGCGTGATGCTCACCGTTATCGTAACGGCCCGCCGGGCAGCGGCAGAAGAGCTTGCGCTCGGTCAGGAGCTGCTGGTGAATCTCGAGCCCGACCTTCAGTCCGAGGGCTTGATAGCCGTCGGCGTCCAGCTCGCCGAAAAGAGGCAGTGGCCGGCGCAGCCACCGCTCTGTGATGTCTTGCGAAGCTTCCACACGGTCTCCGGATCGGGATTCTACACGGTGTCGGGCTGAGTGCGGGCAACGCACCAATTACGCACCAATTACGCACCAATTGCGCATCAAATATAGATTGCTCCGCGATCAGGTCCAGGAAATCCCCACCCGAACCGCAGGTTGAATCCCGCCTTGACGTCGCGAGTGGTGAGCGGTACCTTGTGGCTGTCAAAAAGCTAACAGGTTCTCGTGGTAGATGTCCGAACTTGTTAAAGTACCAACAGGGAATGAGGGAGCGACTCGTTTGAAGCGAAACAGACGTAGTTGTGATGTGCCGGACGCGACCATTCACCGGTTACCGCTTTACCTTGAAAAACTGAAGATGCTGCAGGCGATCGGGGTCGAAGACGTCTCCTCGCGCCAACTGGCCGAGTCGCTAGACATCAAGGCTAGCCAGCTACGACACGATTTCCACTATTTCGGTGGCTTCAGCCGGCCGGGTCGGCCCTATCAGGTCGAAAAGTTGGTTCCAGCTCTGGAAATGATCATCGGTATCTCCGAACCGGTACCGACGGTGATCGTCGGCGCCGGTCACCTCGGCCAGGCCCTGGCCAACTACCAGAATCTCGATTTGCAGGGTTTTCCCATCCGCGGGGTCTTCGACATCAACCCCAAGCTGGTTGGCCTGGAGATCCGCGGGATGCCGATCCGTGATATGGATGAACTCGAAGAGGTTTGCCGACGAGAAAAGGTCAAGGTCGGTATCGTCACCGTACCGGTCGCG
>JAUVBS010000399.1 GCA_030591105.1 bacterium
GACGCTCGAGCCCGCCACCGAACAGACGTTGATCCAGTGTGCGGATGAACTGCTGCTACGCCCGGCCGATGTCAGATCCTTCTACCGTCTACGGAACTTCCGGCCCTACTGGCAGAACGAAGACCGGCTTCGCACGGACACCGGTGCGGTTCTACAGATCTTGCGCGGCGCGGCGCGCGAGGGTCTACAACCGACCGATTATCACGTCGACACCTTGTCGCATCTGGTGGCACTGCGCGCGATACTGAAGGCGGACCGCCAGTCGGTGGCCACCCAGCTACTGGTCGATCTGGAACTGCTGTTGACCGACGCGATGCTCAGCTACGGCGACCATGTGGCGTGCGGCCGCATCGATGCCGAATCGATCTATGAAGACTGGCAAAACCCGCAGCGCCATTTCGATCCCATTCTCGCGCTGACCGGCGTGCTGATCGCCGGCGGTTCGCCCAGGACAGCTCTGGCCGCACTGCGCCCGCCCCACCCCGAGTACGATCGGTTGTTGACCACCTTGGCGCAGTACCGCGCGATCCACGACACCGGTGGCTGGCCGACTATCCCCGGCGGCACGACCCTACATGAAGGCGAACGCGACCGGCGGGTGCCGCTGTTGCGGGAACGCTTCCTGGCGACCGGCGATCTGGCTGCTAAGCCGAACGCTGGCGATGCTGCCGAAGATCAACAGTACGGTGTGCCGTTGTTCCCGGCCGGCGGCGTTAACAGCGGTATCGACGTTACTGACGTTACCGACGTTACCGACGTGACCGACGCGACCGGCGCGACCAGCGCATCAACACCGCACGACGCGCTGTTGTACGACGCTCCTTTGGCCCGCGCAGCGGAACGGTTCCAGGGACGTCACGGCTTGGCCGAGGACGGTGTCATCGGCGAGAACACGGTCACCGCTCTGAACATCCCGGTGGAAGAACGTATCGATCTGATTACTCTGAACCTGGAGCGCCTGCGCTGGCTACCGCGCGACTTCGGGGAGCGCTACATCCGGGTCAACATCCCCGCCCTGCGCCTCGAAGTGATCGAGGATCAGCAGACCGTTCTGAGCATGCGGACCATCGTCGGGCGGGCCGATCGTCCCACGCCGGTCTTCTCGGGCAAACTCACCTATCTGGAATTCAATCCCTACTGGACGATCCCGCTGAAGATGGCCCAGGAAGATCTGCTACCCCGTATCCAGAACGACCCCGAGTACTTGAGCGAGCGGGGTATCCGCGTGTTCAGCGACTGGCGGCGGCAGTCACCCGAGATCGATCCGTACGCCATCGACTGGGCGCAGATCAACCCCGAAGACCTGGCCTACAAGCTCCGGCAGGAGCCGGGTCCACGCAATCCACTCGGTCGCGTCAAGTTCATGTTCCCGAACCGATTCGCCGTCTACATCCACGACACGACCTCGCACGCGAAGTTCAGGCGATCGTCACGCTACTACTCCTCCGGTTGCATACGCATCGAGGATCCGCTCGCGCTGGCGAACTACCTCCTGGCCGACCGCCGGGGCTGGGACGACGAGGGGATGCACGATGTCATCGAGAGCCGGGAAAACAAGACGGTCGGTCTGTTCGAACCGATACCGGTCCACCTCTTCTATCTCTCGAGCTGGGTCAGCGACGCGGGAGTCGTGAATTTCCGTAGCGACGTCTACAGCTACGACGCATTGCTCCAGGAAGCGCTCGCGGTCAGAAGCGACGCACTGCTGGCCAGCCGAGTCGCCGCCCTGACGAGCGGCGGCGAGTTGACGAACAGCGGCACCGACCTCGCAAGCGCCGGCAACGGCGTGACCAACGGCGGCGGCGACGGCGTGGTGGCGACCCGCCACACCGTCATCGCGCAGCTCGATCTCGAGCGCAGCAGCGCCGGCGGCGGCACACCGGGCGGTGTGATCAACGCAGCGCCGCATGCAGACGGTATTCCCGAAGCAGAGTGATGATTCGCGTGCCGGCTACCAGGTCCTGATCGGCCCGGTATCGACATGGACGAAGCCGGAGCTCGGGTAGTACCCAACACCCCCGCTTTTCAGATCGATCGCCACTTGCCGCAGACTGCGCAGGCTAGTATCCGGGATACGGACATCGATGGCCTGGCCGGTCATGTGGTAGCTCTTGCTGGCCACACCGCGCCCACTACGGCGCAGCTGGGCGTTGGAACGGGGCGAACGGAAACCGGAGACTACCTGGAGCGGCTGCTTGGCGTCGAGTTTCTCCGTGATGGTATGGAGAAGATCCAGCAGATGGACGTCGATGGCCTTGATCTCGTCGGTACGGTGGTCACGCAGCAGTCGGTTGATCGCTTGCAAGGCGTCGGCAAGGTATTCGCCTCGCTCGAAGTATACCAACTCCAGCGTCTCGGCGGTATGCGTGTTGAAAAACGAGAGGGCTCTCGGAGGTACGCTCTGCTGCGTCACAGACGCCAGCACCGACCCCGGCAGCACGCCACCCAGATACGCAGCGCCACCCAAGGCTGCCACGGAGCCCAGGCGCAAGAACTGTCGTCTATCCAGGCTAGATTGATTGATATCGTTACTCATATTTTTGGGTGCTCCTTCACCGCGGCACACCGCATGCGACCGGCTCCTCCGTATAACGCATACGGTCGATTATCCCGAGTAAGATTAGCATCGATCTGACGATATGCAAGAATTAGACCCCGCAACAGGTTACAGCGAACGGTACGGATCGCACCGCTTGATACCGAAAGGTGCGCTAACAACGGTTTGATCGGTGTTTCGCAGGTAAAC
>JAUVBS010000255.1 GCA_030591105.1 bacterium
CCCGCCGCTCCGCGCCTGGGCGATGCTGTCGATGTTTCGCCGCAACTCGAAGGCGTGATCCCCGTCGGTCATCAGGATGACGCGGGCGGCCTGGTCCTCCTGCAGGCGTAACATCAAGTCGATGTATTCGTCGCATAGAGGGCCGAGGGCCGGCTGGCTCGGTCCGATCAAGTGCAGGTAGGCGACTCCGTCGCGTACCTCGCAATCGAAATGCTCGTACTGCATGAATTGCGCTTTCGCCAAGGTGTCCCAAACCCATCGAGAACCGCAGACGATGAGGATTGTAACGCCGATCCCCACATACTGCCAGTAACAGACTCGCCGGATCAGCGGGCTGCCTGGACAACGCTGCTGCGGCCCGGTATCATCGTCAGCTTAGGGGGTGTAGGTTTGAAGGTATTCATCACTGGTGGCAGCGGTCTGATCGGACGCCACCTGGTACCAAAACTGTTCGACCGCGCCGAGCGGGTAATCTGTTTGACGCGCTCTCCGGAACGTGCGCGCTCCTTGCTCCCGCCGCGGACCGAATGCGTCAAAGGCGATCCAACGCGGCCGGGTCCGTGGCAAGCGACCGTCGGCGATTGCGACGCGGTAATCAATTTGGCCGGCGAGCCGATCGCCGCTGGCCGCTGGACGGCGGCCCGGAAGCAGCGCCTGCGCCGCAGCCGCCTGCGCAGCACCGCGAACGTGGCCGAAGGCATCGCCGCCAGCGGTGGGCGCCGCTGCACCCTGATCAGCGCCTCGGCCACCGGCTACTACGGCGACGGCGGCGATGTGGCGCTAACTGAGCAGCGCCAGCCGGGCCACGACTTCCTCGCTCGGCTTTGCTACGAATGGGAACGCGCTGCTTTGCAGGCCGAGTCGGGCCGTTGCCGGGTGGTTGTACTACGCATCGGAGTGGTACTTGCGCGTGACGGTGGGGCGTTGCCGCGGATGCTGATCCCGTTCCGGTACGGCTGCGGTGGGCCGCTGGGCAACGGCCGTCAGTTCTTGCCGTGGATCGATTTGAATGACCTGGTGCGGGTGATTCTCTTCGCGCTGGACAGCTCCGCCCTGCGTGGTCCGGTCAACACCGTCGCTCCTGATCCGCCGACCCAGGCGGAGTTCGCCCGGAAGCTGGGCGCCGCACTCGGCCGACCGAGTCTGCTACCGGTACCGGCGCTGGCGTTACGGCTGTTGCTGGGGGAATTGGCGGAGGTGGTGTTGAGCAGCCAGCGCGCGGTGCCCAACGTGCTCAAAGCCGCCGGATTCAAATTCGGCCATGCCGACCTGGCGGGTGCGCTGGCCGATCTGCTGGCGTGACTTCTCAGTCGCTCCAGCGAACTCTCGCTGGAGGTGTCTGCCGATCTGCGTTATCTTGCCGGGGCAGACGAGACGAGCGTACCGGGGCGGCGCGCCCAGCGTGCCGTAATCGGCGGTCGGCCCATTCTCAAACTGGAGGATTTTCGATGTTCACGTTCCGCAAACTGCTGGTGATCTCTCTCGTACTTGCTCTGCTCTTGCCGCTGGTTGGCTGTAGCAGCGGCCCGAAGATGGTGCAAACCTGGACCGAACCCGGTTACACCGGGCCGGTATTCGATAACTTCGTCGTCGTCGGGGTATCGAAGGAGATGGGCACCAGACGTCTGTTCGAAGATGCGTTTGCCGGCACCTTGCGCGGCCGTGGTCTGAGTGCCTGCGCCTCCTACACTCTGATCGAGGGGGAGGAGAAGCTGACCGACGAAGAAATCGACGCTATTCTGACGCAAACCGGAGCGAACGGAATCCTGGTCACCCGGCTGGTGGCCCACGATCAAAATTCCAGTTATCAGCCTTCTTACGTGACGGCGGGGCCGTATTACTACAACTACTACGGGTATTACAATTACGCTTGGGGTGCGGCCTACGCGCCCGGCTACGTCTACTCGTACGAAGTCATACGGCTCGAAACCAATCTCTACGATGCCGACGAAGGCAACAAATTGCTCTGGTCGGGTACGAGTGAGATCGTCGATTTTACTTCCATCGATCGCGAGGTCCCGCGCCTGGCCGACAAGGTGCTGAAGGAACTCGAAAGAGAGGGTCTGATCTAGCCCACCACGAACGCGTCGGTTTGCAGGTCGCCGCGCTCGAAGCGGGCCAGCGAGAGGCTGGTGACGATATCATCGGGTTCGCCGGTGGCTATGTGGCGGGCCATGCGCTTACCGGCGATCGGCGCGAGCATGAAGCCGTGGCCACTGAAGCCGCAGATCTGGAAGTAGCCGTCAAGACCCGGTACGCCGCCCAGAATCGGCCGGTGATCGGGGGTGACGTCGTACATACCAGCCCACTGGCGCATCATGCGCAACGGCCGCGCAGCGGGGTACAGGTCGCACAACGCCCGCGCGAAACGGACCGCGAAGCGCAGCTGGCTACGGGTGTCGAACCGCGCCGGGTCTTCCCAGCCGGGCTCCTCGGGATCACCGATCCCGCCGACGATCTCTCCACGCATGCTCTGGCTGAAGTAGATGCCGTTGCTCAGTGAGATGACCATCGGTTCGAGGCAGGGCTTGAGCGATTCAGAGACCATGATTTCGTGGCGCTCTTGCCGGTTGGGCAGATCGAGCCCTACCTTCGCGGCGAGCGCGCGTGCCCACGGACCGGCGCAATTGACCACGATCGGTGTGGCGATGCGGCCGCGGTCGGTCCCGACGGCAGTGATCCGCCCGCCGTCGCACTCGATTCCGGTCACACGGGTTTGGCTGAAGATTTTTACGCGGCGCCGATCGGCGGCCCGCGCGTAGCCCCAGACCACGCTGAACGGGTAAGCGGTGCCGTCGCCGGCGCAGAAAGACGCCCCCTTGATCCGGGCGATGTTCAAATCCGGCACGATATCCAGACAGCGATCGGGTTCAAGGAATTCGCTCTCGACACCGCACCGGTTCTGCAGGGCGACCGCTTCACGCATGGCCGCCCGGTGCTCTTCGGTCTCGGTCACCATCAGGTAACCGCCCCGCCGGAAAAAGGTCTGGTAGCCCAGTTCGGAGGTCAGATTCTCGTAGAGTTCAACACTCTCGCGGGCCAGCCGCACGTTCTCCTCGGTGGTCCACTGCTGGCGGATACCACCGCCGCAACGACCGGTCGAGCCGCTGCCGACGTAACCCTTTTCGATGACCACCACGTTGCGCACGCCGAGCTTCGCCAGTTCGTAGGCTACCGCCAGTCCGTTGATACCCGCTCCGACGATCACCGCGTCAGCGCTGCTCGGGAGTGCCGTGTTGGTCAGCGAGGTCACTGATCTCCCTCCGCATTGTCACCGTCGGCAACGATCGACGGCGCATCCTCTCGCACTGGCGGGATCGGCAACGATGCCAGCTGCGCGAAGGTCAATGGTTCGGACGGCGGTCGGATCGTGGTCAATCTGATCTGACCGGGGGCTACGCCGCGCAACTGAGCCAGTTCTCCGGCTGCTTCGGCGAGACACTCCTTGCCCTGGCAGAAACCGGTACCGACGCCGGTATACCGTTTCAACGATTCGATCTCGGTGAAGCCTTCGCGATACGCCTCGCGAAATTCCTCCAGCGTGACATCCTCGCAACGGCATAAAAAACAGTGCGGCTGACTCATGCCGGGGTTACCTCCGTGGGCGATGCGAGTAGTTCCGCGGGCAGTGCTCCGGCCGCTTCACCCAGCACTTCCAGCTCCAGACCACTGTCGAGTTCGGTCGCGAAGTGGCCGCGCCGCGTGCCGGCAGGGAGGTAGCCGCCGAGCTCCGGTTGATGCACGAGGTCGGCGCCAAGCTGATAGAGGAGGTCGTAAACCGGTTTACCCCGCCGTGCGACCACCGCCAGATCGCACCCCAGTTCGACGTACGACGCGGGATGGTCTTGATCTCCTCGAACAGGAGCGAACGCCAGTCTCAATCCGCGCTTGTTGTAACGTGAGCTGACCAGTTCGAGGCCCGAGTTGAACTGCCAGCCGAGGTCGATGGCCGTTGATACCTCCGACTGCCAGCCCCCTTCGCTCAGAACGAGGCTTACCTGGGCTCCGCAGCAGTGGGCGATCGCGGCGGCGAGCCAGAAGTCGAAGCCGCCACCAGTGACTAGGATACGGCGGTTCCTCACGTCCATGCCGTCACGGCACAGCAAGCGGTACAGTGCGCGGGGGCCGAGCAACCCCGG
>JAUVBS010000467.1 GCA_030591105.1 bacterium
CATCACATCGTACCGCGACAGCGCGGAGGATCGAATCGGTCGGAGAACCTGGTGACGCTCTGTGGAGCTTGTCATCGGTTGTGGCATGAGCGGGGAGGTGGGGCGGTAATTGAGGTGTCGGTGGGGGCGCCGTTGGAAACGCCGGCGTAGATGCCGACGAAGTAGCAGGCTCCGGCGCCGCGAGGACCAGCGCTCAGCCGCGGGATCAGGAGCCAACGAATGGCTCACCGAGCGACTCCGACTTCGATTTCGGTGGCAGTGTCCATCAAGGCTGCCATCAGATCAACCGCGATGAAAGACACATTTTCTCATCGCAGTTGGAGGCGACGAGGCCCTCATTGCTGGCATGGGACGGACAAGGTGGGTTGACTAGCGGGGCAAAATTGGCTCTAATAGAGGGACCTGCAGGGACCTACACGGATCTACCACCGGGACCCACTATCCCCGGGGATCCTGCGCGTCACCGGGAACTCGCGACTTTCTTTCGGGGATCGCGCCGGCGACCGGACAACGGGAGAGCCGAGATGCCTGACGCACCGAAACCAGCCGTCAAGAAAATCGCGGCGACTGGGGCGATGCGCAAACTCATGGCGGACTATTTCCGTGAACTCGACGAAGCTTCACGTTCGGGCGACGCGCAAGTCGCCTGGTGCACGAGTGTCGGACCGGCCGAGCTGCTGCGATCCTTCGGTTTCGAGGTGTACTTCCCCGAGAACCACGGCGCCATGCTCGGCGCGTCGCGCCAGGCGGCGGATCTGATTCCGGCGGCCAACGCCATCGGCTATTCACCCGATATCTGCTCGTACTTGACCAGCGACGTCGGTTCGTACTTGCGCAAGCAGACACCGCTGACCCAGGCTTTCGGTCTCGACGGCGTGCCCAAGCCCGACGTATTGATCTACAATACCAACCAGTGCCGGGATGTGCAGGATTGGCTCGCCTTTTATCAGCGCGAGTTCGGCGTGCCTCTGCTCGGTATCGACACCATGCGCGGGTTGGGTGATATCACCGGCGACCATCTCGATGGCCTGATTGCTCAGCACCGGGCGCTCGTCCCGGCGCTCGAGGAAATCTCCGGTCGCAGTTTCGATATCGACCGGCTCAAGGATGTGGTTGGCTCGTCCTACCGTTGTACCCGATTGTGGAAGCGGGTCCTGCGTCTGGCCGGACACAAGCCTTCGCCGATCACTTTTTTCGACAGTACCATCCATATGGGGCCGGCCGTCGTGCTACGGGGCGATGTGCGGGCCGAGCAATACTACGAATTATTGATAACCGAACTGGAGGGGCGCATCGCCGACGGCGTCGGCGCGGTGGACGACGAGACCTACCGTTTCTACTGGGAGGGGATGCCGGTCTGGGGTAAGCTGCGCAACCACGCCAATTCTTTTGCGGCGCAGCGCACCTGCGTCGTGGCCTCCACCTACTGCAATAGCTGGATATTCGACGCGATGGAGTGTGACGACCCGTTCGAAGGCATGGCCCGCGCCTACACCGAGCTGTTCATCGTCCGTTCCGAGGACTACAAGGAACAGTACCTGGCCGACATGATCAACGACTACGCGATCGATGCGATCGTGTACCACGATGCGAAAACCTGCCCTAACAACTCGAACTGCCGGTACGGTATGCCCGAGCGCCTCTCGCGACGGCTCGGTGTACCGCATGTGGTCATCGCCGGCGATTTGAACGATCTGCGGCTCTATTCCGAGGAACAGGCCCAGACTCAATTCGAAGCCCTCGTGGAGCAACTCAGCGAGAGCCGCTGACGCTTCGGCAAGCAAGAGAGGCATGTGATGCCCCTGGCATCGGGACCCGAACGAACGATCGACCCAAAAGTGGCGCCCCTCTTTTGTGGAGCCGACGTCGGGGCCGCGGCCACCAAGCTGGTTCTGATCGATGCAACGGGTGAGGTTTGCGCCCGTGCGCTGCAACCGTCCGGTGTCGACTACGCCGCGACCGCGGAGCTCTGCCTCGAGCAGGCTCTGGCCACGGCCGCTGCCGAGCGCAGGCAGCTGGCCGGTTGCGTGGCGACCGGTTACGGACGCGGCAACGTCGCCTTCGCCGATGCGCGGTTGACCGAGATCCACTGCCACGGCGTAGGCTGCTACCACTCTCTGCCCCGCGCCATCACGATTCTCGACATCGGAGGCCAGGACAACAAGGTCATCCGCCTGGAAGCCTCCGGCCGGCGTGTCGATTTCAAGATGAACCGCAAGTGCGCCGCCGGCAC
>JAUVBS010000066.1 GCA_030591105.1 bacterium
AATCCCTCGGGATGTTCGAAGTTCCCCATGCTCCGTTGGGGCGTCATCATACCGGTAACCATCTTCCCGGCGATCGGCGTCGCCGGATAGGACATCGGTAGATTGAGGGAAATGAGTCCGCTATCTGCGCGGTAGTAGTCGAAGATGGTCGGGGTCTGCATATCCATCCGGTTCACCGGCATCGACAGGTAGCTGGAGTCTTCTACTTGCCTGGTGAAAGCGAAAACGCCGTGTTTGCCCGGATTCACCCCTGTCATCAGGGAGGTCCAGGCCACCGGCGTGATCGGCGGTACCGTGGACTCGAGTGTCGCCCGAACTCCGCCCGAGCACAGCCGCTGGAAATTGGGCATTACATCATGAGCGAACAGGCGGTCGAATGCATTCCACGACCCACCGTCGAGTCCGAGCAGGAACACTCTGCGTTTCATCTACCGACCTTTCGTGAAGAATCTGGACCAGGCCATAAACTACCGCGCGATTTCACTGGCCACCTCGCCGAGAATTTCCTCGTAAGCGGCAACCGTACTGCGGGCGATGGCGTCCAGATTGAAATCGGCCTCTCCCCGCACGCGGGCATTGCCGGCTAAGCGGCGGCGCAATTCATCGCTCTGTAATATATCCAGCACGGCGGCCGCTAGAGCGCGGTCGTCACCGGCGGGGCGGATAAATCCGGTCACACCGTCCTCGATCATATCTGGAATGCCACCGGCGTCCGACCCCACCGCTGGTAACCCCACGGCGCAGGCTTCGCCCAGAGCCACCGGCGCGGTTTCTTCCAGCGAAGGAAGCAACATCAGCGACGCCCGCCGGTATTCCTGCCAGAGGGTTTCTTTGGGCACCAACCCGAGCAGCTTCACCTGTTTCTCCATGCCCTTTTCGCGCAGAAATGCCCTGACTTCCGCCTCCAACTCGGTCCCCGAATCGGGCCCCAGCAAATGCAGGGTGGCCTCGGGAATCTCCCGCAGGACTCGTGCCATCACCCGCATCGTGGTCAGCGGATCCTTGCGCCGCCGCAGTCCACCGACCACGAGGATCCGGGGTCCTCGCGGTTCGTTCTGGATCGAAAAGATCTCCTCGCCGATGGGATTCCTGATGAAATAGCGGCGGTAATCGTTGCCCTGCGGTAGCACCGCATCGGCGTAGTCGGAGATGACAACGACGTTACGAATCCGCCTGAGCTGACGCTGGGCACCGTACTTGCGGATGACAGACCCCATCCTACGTCTGAAGCTGGAGCGATCGGCCTGCTCTCTCCAGAAGATGCCGTGGATCGTCACCAGGTTGGGCAGTCCGGTGTCCAACGCGGCCATCGTGGGCAGACCCAGGCCCTGGGCGTGGACCAAGTCCGGCCTGATCCGCTGCACCACCGCGGCGATCTTGCGCCTTTGCGGGCGCAGCATCATGGCCTGGCTAAAGCGAGAGTTGTCGGTCAGGAAATGGATGGTCGCCCCGTCCCGCTCCTCGACCTGGTCACACGGCACATCGCCCTGACAACAGATCACGTGCAGGTCGATATCGTCCCGGCGCGCCAACCCCTTGGTCAGATAGTGAGCGACTGCGGGCACGCCCCCAGGCACGACCGCAGGATCGACGGGGTAGCTGGCCATCATGGCAACACGCATGAATCCAGCTCCTTTACCAGGAAGGGGGAATCCGTCGACGATGCCAGGCGATTAGCTGCCCGAGACCATCCCTGGGACCGACGGCGGGACTGAACCCCAGATCCCCCAGGCGCGGCGCGCCACCGATCATTCGGTCGAAATCGTCCTGCCAATTCCGCCCCGGTCACCAGCACGTTATTGTGCTCATAACTCGCAGCGATCACTTCCGCGCTTGTATCAGTACACACGTTGTCTCCCGCTCGTCGCTGACCTCGAGCGACTGCCGGACCAGACGCCGGATCGTCGCGAGGTCGTGGCTCCAGAACCCGTCGTCGGAATAGTGAGTGATATCGGGCCAGGGGAAAAGTTGGCGCGACGCATACCACTGCGTCGCTTCGTAACTCAAGTAGCCGCGTGATTCGATCTCGTTAAACCCGGCCGTACGCAGCCGCTCTGCCCACTGATCCCAGGTCCACAAGTTATGATGACCGAGCATTTCATTCAGACGGTCGGTGTAATCGCCACCGTACCGAATCTTGATAGCGTGACTGAGACCGATGGTCGGCACGGTCATCACGAGCACTCCGCCGGGACGCAAAGCACGCGCCACCGCCGCGAGAGCCGGCTCCACCGGCACGACGTGCTCGAGGGTCGAGTTGGAGAAGGCCGCGGCCAGCGTGTCGTCGTCCACCGGTAGTTGCTCACGAAGATCACCGACGACGACCTTGTCGTAGACCGCCCGGTCGACACGGTCGAGAGCCCCGGCATCGCCATCGATCCCCACATCGATCTGCTCACGGAACAGAGTACCGAAGACACCGTCGCCGCAGCCGAGATCCAGAACCGGCGACGGTAGAGCCGATACGATCGGCAGCAACAGCCGCCACTCGACGGTGCGCCACATCGAATGCTTGGATTCACCGGTGCGCAGCAGCGGGTCGGGCCCATCGCCGTCGATCACCTCAGCGGCGCGGCCGTACTGCCGTCCCGCATAGCCGGCGCCAGGTGCCGGCTGACCTTTGCTGCGGCTGGGGAACCGTTGCCGCAAGGCAAATGCGCTATGCGCGGCGCTGTCGAGCCAAAGATGTAACTGGTCCATCGGTGAAGGCATGGAAACTCCTGTTTCTGAAAATGGCCCCGGTAACAATAATCGATTTGAGCCGAAGGGGCACGTTCTTGCACGGGATCGGGCGGAATATTCGTGGCGAAGAGGCGCCGTTTGTCGATGCATCGTGGCGCGAAATTATATCGACACCAATCGTACGACCATGAGCCCGATCGAGCTCAGCGCGCTTACAGACCCGTCACACCTTCGTCGTCGACTCCCGACCGCTGCCATTGCGCCGTATCACAGCCGGCAACAACACCAGCACTGAGACCGCCAGCCCCGGAAATATCGCCTCGACACCCAGAAACGGCTGACCACCACCCGCGACGAGCCATGATAGCGCGGTCGCTCCCGACAGGAGCATTGCGGCGGCCACCGACCGTCCCGAAATCCGTAGGCTGGTATGCGCCAACGCCAGCGGCAGCAGCAGGACCGGTGTACCGACCGAGCCGAGGTCGTGCCACAGGCCGACGACCGAGCGCGCGGTCAAAGCCAAACCTATTGCCAGCAGCGCCGTTAACAGTAGCCCCCAGCGGATAGCGACCAGCCCTTCGGCCTGCGGTTCGGTATCGAGATTATCGAGATTATCGAAGGCCTCGCGGGTATCAAGCGGGCCGAGGTCGCCAGTCGAGTCGTCCGTCACCCGCCCCACCGGCGTCACCCTCTGCTCCCGCCGCACCCGCGGCGCCCGCCAGCGTCCCCAGAGATCCCGCCCCAACGTCACGCCGCCGATGAACGCGTAGCTGTCGACCGTCGACATGATCGTCGCCAACAAGCCGACAAAGAACAGCGCCTGCCAGAACGATGGTAGCGCGGCCTCGGCCAGCCGAGGAAACGCGGTGATCGGATCGGTGAGGTCGGGCAGAACGGCGCGGGCATACAGTCCGGCGGTGGTGGTCAAAAAATCGAATCCGATCCAGAACACGATGGCGACGAAGATGCCGACGCGCGCGGTGCGTTCGGTCTGGGCCGCGTAACAGCGCTGGTAGAACGCGGGCTCGACCAGCGTGGCCAGCGCGATGAAGTACCAGACCGCGACCGCTTGCGTGCCGCGTCCGCCGTCCCAGACCAGGTGGTCCGCCGGTAGGTTTGTCCGCAAGAAATCGATGCCGCCGTACTTGACGACGCAGACCGGCACCAGCACCACGAAGCCGACGAACATCAGCACGAATTGCACCTGGTCGGTCAGCACGATGGCACGCAAACCACCACGGAATACATAGCCCACCGAAAGGGCGGTACCGAGCACCACCCCGGCCCAGAGCGGCCAGCCGGTCGCGACCTGCATCAACACGCCCAGCATCAGTACGTAGGCCGACGGTGCGGTCATCACGAAGAGCACCGCCGCGCCGATCAACGCAGCGCCGCGTCCGTAGCGACGCTCGAGCTGGTCCGGTACGGTCAACACCTGGCTGCGGCGGGCGCGACCAGCGATGAAAATGGCGAACAGTGCAGCGCACAGATAGTAAGGCACGCCCAAGACGAGCCAGTTGCTGATCCCGTACTTCCAGGTGTACTCGCCGACGCCGAGAATGCCGCCGTACCAGGTGGTCACCAACGTGGCGACGAAAGCAGGTAGAGTGAGCCGACGCCCGGCGACGATGTAGTCGAGCGCGCTGGTGGTCGGTCGTCGGAAGATTCTCAGGACGGCGTACAGCAGGAACAGCGCGTAGACGATCGCTAGCGCCATTTCACTCCTCGAACTCCATCAGCTCCTCGGGACCGGTCCGCTCGACCGTAACCAGGAGCGAGCCGTCCGCCACCGAGATCAAGAGCGGCGACTGGGAGACTTCGTTACTGATCGTCGCCGGTCCGGCCCCCGGGCCGATAGTCTCGCTCAACAACGGATAGAGCGCCCCCTCGAGGGTCACGCCGCGCACCTCGCCCAGCAGCGGTAACAGTGAGAAACGTGAACCCACCGGCAAGCGCCAGGACACCAGGTCGGAAGCATCGAGCCGCACCGCGTCGGCGTCATAGGCGGCGATGCACAGACGCAAGCGGCCGGCGAAGCGCTCCACTAACCCGCAGTTGTACAGAGTGTGATCGAGCCGCCAGCCGGTTGCGCCGAGCAGAATCGCCTCGGCCATGCCGACTTCCTCACAGTAGAGGAGTGCCTTCTCGGAGTCGGTGGTATGCTGCGTATGCACCTGCAAGAAGCGCGGGCCACTGCGCGTGTCGAGGATGCGACCGGCAAGTGAATCGAAGTCACCAATCACCACGTCGGGCACCTGCGGGAGATGGTCGTAGGGATGGCCGGCGGCGTCGGCGCAGACGAACAGGTCGGCGCCGCGCAACCAGTACGCGAGCAACGAACTCTCGGGCGGTGGGCCGTCACACAGGACGACGGCACGCGGTCCTTTCTTGGGGAAGATCGGACAGGCGGCTCCGCCTTGCTCGCCATCGTGCCCAGTCATACGTACCTCATCCTACCCCCGAATTGCCTACCCCCGAATTGCCTACCCCCGGATCGACTCCCCGGCAAACGCCGGTTCAGCCTTCAGAAGCTGTAGTTGACGCCCACGAGAAAATTACGCGTGGCAGCGGGCAGCTTGTAGTTACCCGCTCCCCACGGGTCGTAGTATCCCCAGGTCTCGTACTCCTCGTCCAGAAGATTCAGCAACCGCACGTATGCTTGCAGTCCCTCGAGCGCGGCCAGACCGGCGGTCTCACCCAGATCCCAGAACAGCGATACGTCGATCACCGTATTGGGATCGATGGTGCGGTCGTCGTTACCGGTATTGTCGAGGTACTGCTTGCCGACGCTACGGACACGCAGATCGGTCTTGATTGCACCCCAGCCGGCAAACCAGCTCAGCGAGGCCAGGTACTGAGGAAATAAGGCGATGGGGTTGCCCGAGTAATCCTGGACCGTGCCGTCCCAGTCGTAGAAGAGAAATGTCTCGTAACGATCCCAGCTACGCGAGGCACCGACGGTCAGTAGATGGCGTTGCGTCAGTTGCGCGCGCAGACCCAACTCGATGCCGCGGTGGTAGGTCTGGTCGGCGTTGCCGCGAATCGCCCCGCGGTCGGGATCGAAATAGCCCGACGGCACGATCTCGTTGGTGAAGTCCATCCAGTAGCCGTTGAGTGTCAGCGAGAGCGTGTTGCCGCGGAAGGCGACGCCGGCCTCGTAATTGATGACCTTCTCCTCCTGGACGATCGGATCGGACCACGCGACGTACTGCACCTGGCCGCTACCGTCGCGTACTTCACGACTCTGGCGGAAGAGCGGGTCGGCACCCAGGTCGTCCGGACCTTCCCACGCATCCCACATCTCGTTGTCGGCGGGCTCGCGGTGCGCGACACCGACATGGCCGTAGAGCCCCCAGCGTGCATCCGGCAGTTGCCAGAACAATCCACCCCGGGGATTGAACCAGTCGTAAGTGACGGTATAGGCGTTGCGCAGATCGCCCTGGAAATTGCCGACCTGGTTCTGTTCGAACTCGTAACGACGGTGTTGCACCTGCAGATCGGCCATCAAGGTCAACGCGCCGAACAGGGCGTAGCGTTCGTTGGCGTAGAGAGACCAGGCGGTCTTATCGCCGTTGAAATCGTGGTATTTCAAACCATCCGGTATATCGTCGGGCGTGAAACCTTCGACCAGCATCACGTCGCCCCAGTGGTCGCTGTGAAAAGTGTAGACATCGCCACCGACGATCAACCGGCCACCGTGGTGCTCCCACAACAGCGACGGTACCCAGCCGAACTGGTTCTTGCTCACCCATTTGCGACGGACGAGATCGACCGCTGCGGAGTCGGGCAACCCGAGATAGAAATCGAGGCTGTAGCGGTGGGCGTTGCGCTGATCCTTGAAATTCTCGTAGAAGCCTTCGCCGTGGATGAAGTACAGGCTGTTTTTCAAGAGCAGGTTCGGGCCGAGGTCCCACTCGTGGTGCAGTTCGTAGTGCGGCTGGCGAAAGTCGTCGATGGCATTCCAGTAGGTCTGAGGGTTGTAGGTGCGATCGGTGCGTAGCTTATGCTCGTCGATGGCCCACCACGCCTGTTGGGTCACTTCGTGACCGGTATAGAAATTCAACTGCAACGACTGGCGACTATCCTCGTAACGACCACTCCAGAACACCGCCCACTGATCGGTACCGGAGCGGTCGCGGTAACCGTCGCTCTCGAGCTGGCTGATACGTAGCCCGGTGGAGAAGTGCTTGCCCAGCCGGCCGGTCTGATAACTCAGCACGCGCCGGTTGGTACCGTAACTGCCCGCCTCGATGGTGGCGCGTCCGCTGGGCTGCTGCTCGAGCATCTGCGTCACCATGTTCACGGTCCCGCCGATGGAATTCAGCCCACCGAGCGAATTGGTCACGCCGCGCTGGACCTGGATGTCCTCGAGGCTGCTCACCAGATCGGGCAGATCGACCCAGTAGACTTGCTGGTCCTCCGGATCGTTGAGCGGAATGCCGTTGACCAGCACTCCCACACGCCGCTGATCGAAGCCGCGGATTTTCAGATAGGTGTAACCGATCCCGTTACCGGCGTCGCTGTAACTGTACACACCGGGAACATCCTGGAGCAGAAACGGAATGTCCCGTGCCGACTGTTTCAACTCGATCTGTCCGCGCGTCAGATTGGTCTGCGAGAGGTGGACCTCATTGTCGTAGCGCGAAGCAGTGACAACGATGTCTTCTCCCAAATAGACCCGGGCTTGATCCGTGGTGTCGGGCTCGTCGGGCGCCGTGGCGGTTTGGGCGGCGGTCTGGGTGGCGGTCTTGCCGGCGGTCTCGGTGGTGGTCTCGCTGCCTATCGTTGCCCCGGCGGCAAACGACGGGGCGAGCAGGGCCGCCAGGAGTGGAGCCGCCAGGAACAGAGTTGCCGGAAGCAGGGCGGCCGGGAACAATGCCAGGCTGAACCGAGCAGCCCGGTAGATCGGACGGCGGGCGTAGGCGTTCATCGTCGCACCTCGCTGAAGTGCAAACGTGTGAGCCGCACATAAAGATACCGGCTCCACTTAGGGCCGGTGGCTTGGGGAGAGTCGAGATGACATCCAGTTTCCCTACGCCGGTATGACCCGGTTCAGGTTCGAAGGGTCTCTCTCAGGCTTTCCAGCCACCCCTAACGGACATCGCAAACCATAGGACCGGCGCGCGGGGGTGTCAAGGTGGTACGGGTACCAAGACGGGTCAAAGCCGATGGCGCGTCTTCAGATCTGCGATGATAGCGCTCAAGTCCGGTTCGGTATTCTGCGCCGATCCGAGGGGGTCGGACAGGTCATCGCGCCCGAGCAGTGCGCGCACAGCGTTGGCCACGCCGTGAGCCAGAGCGTCGAGGTTATAACCGCCTTCGAGGGTAAAGACGATCCGACCATGACACAGCTCTGCGGCCAGGTCGATCAGCGTTCGCGCCAGTCGGGCATGGCCAGTGCAGGTGAGCATCAGACCCGCCAGCGGGTCGGCCCAGTGAGCATCGTAGCCGGCGGAGACAAGGATCAGATCGGGTCGAAAACGTCGCACTGCCGGTGTGACGATCTCGTCGTAGATACGGGCGACACCGCCGTCGCCCACGCCGCCGGGCAGCGGTATGTTCAGTGTGGTCCCGACCGCTTGCCCGCTTCCGGTTTCCTCGGCGGCGCCAGATCCGGGGTAATGGGGATACTGGTGGCTCGAGACGTAGAGCACGTCGGCGTCGGAGTAGAAAGCGTCCTGGGTGCCGTTACCGTGGTGTACATCGAAGTCGATGATCGCCACCCGCGCAGTACGGTATACCCAATTGTGATACAGTACGAAAAGCTCGACAATGGCTCACAGAAAATGACGTTGAATATCAGTTTCATAACTTTAAAAAAGACGGTCTGCAACAGCAGCTTTTAGAAAAATGGGTTAATGCATTGGGTTGGGAAGTGTTACTTAATAAACGCGGGACGACCTGGCGCAAATTACCTGATGAAGTTAAAGCTGATATCGATCAGGACAAAGCAATACAAATCATGCTGGATGCTACCTCCATTATTAAACGC
>JAUVBS010000113.1 GCA_030591105.1 bacterium
CAACGCGACCATCGCTAGCATCACCAGCAAGATCAGCAGGTATCCTGATACGCGCACCGGACCGAGAACATCAGCCTGGACCGTGGCGGTGGATCGTGAAAACATCTCGTCCCCTTTGCATTCGCACTCGGAATTCAGGCTTCGTCTCGAGGTCGGCCGGTACCTGCGCTCGCCGGAGACCTTAACCTGTGAGATCCCGCCTGGGCAAACGCTAACTCGATCACCACTGATGAGAATCCGGACCAGCAGACATACCAGACTGTAACAATCTTGCTTCACGCCCGCGAATCGTCTAATATTTGGTTCTGTTCATCATCGGTAGTTGCCGTCGCACCGGTGCCGGCCGCTGCCTCGCGATCGTCCAAGGAGAGATCATGCACGACGGCTGTGCTGGACCCAGCGCCGATGGTAAGGCGATGGCTGACAAGGTTCGGATGATGGGATTCGCCGCGATGCCCATGCCGGCCCCGCTTCAGATCACCTGCAGTAACTGCGGTAGCGATTTCGAGATGATACGATTCGAAGCGTCCTGCCCCGACTGCCGGATGACTTACGCGGTCACGCCGTGTAGCGCCGACGACCCGGCGAAGGTAAAACCTGCAGGCATCGATTACTGATACCCGGACCGACCATCACGCCAGCTTGTGCGCGTCGTCACCCAGGCGGCGCGTTATCATGACGATCGCCTCGCGGGCGCTCGACTCGATCGGCTTGGCGGTGACATCGATGGAGGTGACGCGGCGGCGGCGGAATTCCTGGCGCGCCAGTTCGGTCTCGTCGAAAATCCGCGCCGGATCGATGTAGTCGGTACTGCCGCTGAGTCCGGTCTCCGCGTGGCGCTTCTGGCGGTGCTGGCGTAGCTGGTCGGGCTCGATCACCAGACCGATGATACGACGGCGGTCGATCGCGTCCAATTGCACCGGCAACGCCACGCGCGGTACCAACGGCAAGTTGGCCACCAGCCAGCCCTGCATCGCCAGGTACATGCTCAGCGGGGTCTTGCCCGCGCGCGATACACCGACCAACACGATCTCCGCATCCTGCAACGAGCGCAGACCTTGACCGTCGTCGTGTTCGATGGCGAATTCGATGGCCTGAACCCGCCGGAAGTAATCGGAACGGAGCTGGCGATACAGCCCCGGTTTGGCCAGAGGTTGCTGGCCCAGCATCACCGAGAGTTGTTGCAGCAGGTCACCCATCAGGTCGACGGCCGGCACACCCGCTTCGGCGCTGCGCTTGATCAGCTCCTCGCGCAGCCGGGGGTCGACCAGGGTGTGCACGATCAGTCCGCCGCCGCTGGCGGCGCGGGCCACGGTCTCGACGATGGCCGAGCGACGGCGCACCAGAGACACCTTTTCCACCGGTATCTGAACGTCGGGAAACTGTACCAGGACAGTGCTGACGACCTGCTCACCGCTCGATCCCGTACCGCCGGAGACGATATAGATCGGCGGCGTCACCTCGCCACCGTCCGCTGCGGTTGGTCCCATGGAGCACCCTCCTGCCCAGAACCGTGGGGGCCACCCGGGGCCGCTCACCTTTTCTCAAACATAATGTAACCCTGACTCACCCTTTGGCGTCTGTTCTTTATGACAATGACGCGCGCAACGTTTCAAGAGCTATTGCAGGCCCAGCGCGACCGGGTCTACAGCTACGCCCTCTACGTCCTGCATAATCGCGAGGACGCGGAGGACGTCGCCCAGGAAACATTTGTCCGGACCTGGCAACGCTGCCAGGCGACCGAGGAGCGAGGGATGGTGGCTTTCCTGCACCGAACCGCCCACAACCTCTGCATCGACGCGATACGGCGACGACGACGGGCGAGCTTGCGGATCGTCGATCCCGAAGCGGTCGACGTCGAAGCGATTGCCGGGCCGCGCAACACAACCGACGACCCGGAGCTGAAACTCCTGCTCGGCGACCGGCGACGCACACTGCTGGCCGCTCTGGCCGAACTGTCCGCTGAGGATCGGAGTTACATGGTTCTGCACTACTTCCAGGGACTGACGTTTCGCGAGATCGCCGCAGCCAGCGGTGGCAACACCAGCACGGTCAAGGTGCGGGTCCACCGCGCGCGCCGAAAACTCAGGAATACCTTGAGCGAGCTAAACCCGGCCCGGATTCAGGAGGGATGATCATGCCGTTCGACCCCGACGAACGCTGTGACGCAAATGGACACCGTGATGCCAACACCGGTGCAGATACCGATGCCAGCACCGCGCACGACGGTGTGGCTGAGCAGGCTGAACAACTGGTCCGCGAAGCGTTTGCGGCGCTGCCCGTGGTGCCGTGCCCCGACGACGTCGTGCGGCGGATCGAACAGGTTGTGAACGAGACCGAGTCTCCGCTCGGCGCAGGGACGATGACGACCGGCCGGCACCGGACCTGGGCCCGCTGGCTCCCGACCGTCGGTAGCGTGGCTGCCGCTGCTGCGATTGCCTGGCTACTCTTCGCACACCCGACTAACCGCACCGAACCGATCGTTCGGCAGGGTGACGGCGGTGCCACAAGTGTCGGTATTGCCGACACACGAGAAGCCAGGCAGGGCCTGGCACTAGCAACCCAGATGCTCCAACGCTCCGAACAGATCTTGTTGGAGGAAGCCTTTGTCAAACCGCTTCCTGGGGCAGTCAGAAATTCACTTCGCAAGACCGTGTCGCTCGTACAAGGAGGATGGGGATGAAGATCCTCAAGTCTGTTCTCACCGTGACCCTGCTCCTGGCGCTGGTCGTACCCATCGCCGCGAAAGAGGTCGACCTCACGAAGATGCCGGGCTACGTCGATCTGAGTCGGATCGCGATCCCGAGCGGCGCCGAGGACATCGTCGACATCGACATAGACGGGGAAATGCTCCAGATGGCCTCGTCCGACACCGGCGGCAACCTGCAACGGGCGCTTGCCGATCTCAAGTCCGTGCGCGTCAAATCGTTCGATATGGACGAAAAGGTAACCGACGAGATGCGACCGATCATCGAGAAAATGCGCAAGCAACTCGAGAAGGATGATTGGGATCAGATGATCTACGTCAAGAACGATGACGAGTCGTTCACGGTCAGCGTGAAGAAGGACAAGGACAAGGGCAAGATGGTCGGCCTGATGGTCATCGCTTTCGAGCCCGAGGACAGCGTCACGTTCGTCAACATCATCGGCAATCTGAATTTCAAGAGCCTCGCGGCTTTGATCGACGAATTCGGCGATGGTGAATTCGAAGAACTGCTCGAAAGTCTGGATGAGACCTAGTTCCAGGGCCGGGCTCGGTCCAATCACCCACGGATCGAGCCCGGTTCTCACCTACGGCACACCGGCCTGCCCGATCCTCGGTGATCAAACCACTTGCCCGATCGATAGCAGTTCAAACCACCACTGGAACAGTAGGTATTTGCGAAATGGGCACGGTTTTATCCACATCGTGTTGCACCGCGCAAGCGCTCCATGTTATGGTCACGCGCAGAGATCTTCTGAAAGGCCCTCACTGGGGGGCTGCTCGGGCACACTTCTCCAGGGAGGTACGGGGATGTTGCGTTTGCGCTGGTACCACTTGGCCGCTCTGGTTTTCATCGTGGGAATGATCGCCTCGCCCGCTCTCGCCGACGAGATCGTGTTGACGCTAGACGCCGTCGGCGTCAGCGCGTGCGACACTCCCTGGAACGAAAGTTCCTGCGCGCTGTGGTTCACCGAAACGATCGACGGGGACTACGGTCATCCGCCGGGTTATTGCCTCCCGTCGCCTCAGCCCGATGGCGTGTACATCATGCCGGCGCGGCTGGTGGTCGATGTGAGCACCATCGAGGGGATCGAATCCATCGAGGTCGATTACCAGGAGGCCAGCGATCCCGGTCGGACCAGGGTATTTCTCTACGACGGGGATGGTACAGCGTTCGTGGAGGAGTGGTCGCAGGGCATGGGCCTGGCAACCTTTGTGTTGGATGCGACTGGTCACGTCGTCGATCAACTGGCAATATCCGGCTGGGAGGCTGCCGTCTGGGAGATCCGTCTGATTGGCGCGATCCTCGTGGACAACGAACAGACCAGCTTCAGCGCGCTGAAGGCTGTCTATCGCTGACCGGCGTGAGCTCGTAAGCGAACCAGCCACGAACCGACTACGACCCGGAGGCTAACGGTGACCTCTGACGAGACGCCGTCATATTCCTCTGTCCAGAACGCTCTATCTCCTGCCCGCGACCGTATCGCCGCCATCGACACGCTGCGCGGCGTCGCCGTGCTTGGCATCCTGGCCATGAACATCCAGAGCTTCGCCATGATCGGCGCGGCGTATTTTTTCCCCACCGCGTATGGCGATTTGACCGGCGCCAATTTCGTGGTCTGGCTCCTGTCCGCAGTCCTGGCCCACCGCAAGTTCATGACGATCTTCTCGCTGCTCTTCGGCGCCGGGCTGATTCTGCAGTGGCAACGCGCCGAGGAGGCCGGTCGCCCGCTGGCCGGCTTCTGGTACCGCCGCATGTTCTGGTTGCTCGTGATCGGCCTCGTGCATGCGTACGTATTTTGGCTCGGCGACATCCTCGTCCCGTACGCGCTGTGCGGATTCTTGATCTACCTGATGCGCCGGCTGCCGACCGGCTGGTTGGTGATCATCGGTGTCTTGATGCTGGCGATCGGTTCGGGGCTGTCGGTCATGGCTGGACTGTCTGCCCCTCACTGGCCACCCGAGGCGCTGGCCGAGTTCGTCGCCGACTGGCAACCGTCGGCCGAGAAGGTGGCCGAAGAGCTGGCCGCCATGCGGGGCGGTTGGCTGGCACAGAACCAGGTCCGCTTGCCGGGCAGTTTGTTCATGCAGACCTTCGTGTTCCTGTTCAGCTCGCTCTGGCGTGTGGGCGGCTGTATGCTGCTCGGGATGGCGCTGATGAAGGGAGGGTACCTGACCGGCGAGAAGCCCCGGGCCTACATCACCTGGATCGTGCTGGCGATCGTGGTCGGTCTGCCGGTCAGCTTGCTGGGTGTACGCAGCGATTTCGCCCACGACTGGGAGCCGGTCTACGCTTTCTTCCTTGGTGCGCAGTACGGTTACTGGGCAAGCTTGCCGGTCGCTTTCGGCTGGATGGGTTTGGTACTGCTCGCCTGCCGGGGTGACTGGCTACCGGCCTTACGGCGGCGGCTGACCGCTGTCGGCCGCACTGCTCTGAGCTGCTACCTGCTGCAGACTGTGCTCTGTACGACACTCTTCTACGGGCACGGTTTCGGCCAGTTCGGCCACGTTTCGCGCGTCGGGCAGGCCGGCGTGACACTGGCTATCTGGGTCTTCTTGCTGTGGCTAGCGCCGTGGTGGCTCAGTCGGTTCCGCTTCGGCCCCGCGGAGTGGCTGTGGCGGACGCTTTCGTACCGTCAGCGGCAACCGCTGCGGCGGTGAGCGGAGCCCCGACGGAGTTTTCCGCTTGCAATTCCCGAGCGGTTTTGTGTAGAATGCACTGGGGATATTCTGTTTCCGTTCACTGTTTCTCGCCTATCGTACCGAAAACTCGAATCTGGAGGGAACATGATGTTACGTCATGCTATTGCTATTCTCGCCATCGGCGTGCTACTTGCCACGCCGGTATGGGCGGTCGACCGAAACCACGATGGCCTCGCCGACGGTGACGCGTCCGATACCAATCTGAGCGCGAGCCCCGGCGCCAGCGGCGCCTCCCTCGACGAGGGCGACATCGCGGTCGTCGATACGGGTGACTTCTCCGTCTCCATCTACGTCGACCGACTGACCGGCCTTGGTTACCCGGTCTTCACGATCCCGGCGAATTCCGATCTCGAAGTTCTGCTCGGGTACTCGCTGGTCATCCTGCCGGTCAGCCACAGTGATTCCGACAACCATGCCACCTTCGCTGGTCTGGCCGCCGACTATATTGCTTACGTGAACTCTGGCGGCGGTCTCTGGGTGGGTCAACCGAACCCGTACGGGATGCCTGACAACGAGGCGACGATCACCTGGGTGCCGTATCTGCTGAGGCTGGGCAACTGGTACGACAACACCGACTGCCCACCGGTCATCGTCAACCCAGACCACTGCATCACCGAAGGTCTGCCGGGTGTCCAGTTCTCGACTTCGGGTGACACCGTGCTCGAGATGGGGCCCGAATGGGAGATTCTGGTCGAAGGTCCCGTCACAGGTCTACCCGGGGTTCTCTTTGCAACCTCCGGCGCCGGTAACATCTTGGTGGAATTGACGCACCCGGCGCCGGCCTCGTTTTGCCCGCCCGACGACGAGGCCCTCGACCGGTACGTCATGTGCACCATGGGCGGCGTTGTGGCGATCGAGAGCACTACCTGGAGCACGGTCAAGACGCTCTACCGGTAGGCTCTGGTCTGGGATCGATAATTTAACCGGTGGAAAACAAGGCGTCGGCCGCTACCTCACCGTAGCGGCCGACGTTCATTGCAGCAGCAGGCGTTACCATTGCGGCAGCGGACGCTACGATCCGAGCTCGGCCAACAGCTTCTCTTTCATGCCGTTATTGGCCGGTTTCTCGCCGAACCAGACCGTCCACAGAGCCTTGACGAATTCGAAGTTCTCGATGACGCGCTTGGTCTCGCCGTTCAGGTGGATCGTCAGTCCGGAAGGCGGGTTGTAATCGAAGATGATCTCATCGCCATCCTCCGCATCCCGGCTGAAACAGGCGGAGAAGCTGTCCATGTCGGCGGCGAACATCGAGATGTCTTCGTAGTTCTTCTCGATGACATCCTTGAACGAGCCGATGAGCTTGTCCTTGCTGAAACTGCGGCGTAAATCCATCTGGATACGCTTGGGAGCATCGACCACGACGATCGCAGCACCCAGATCACCTTCGAGCGTGATCCCGTCGGCGAGATACGAAACGATGG
>JAUVBS010000040.1 GCA_030591105.1 bacterium
ATCTTCGTGCGCGAGCTTTCGGCGGCAGCCGATTCGGCACGCCAACACGCGTTGCTCCAGCCGGTCGGCAACGACAGTCTGCCGTCGGTGGAGCAGATCACCCTCTATGAACACGACAGTATCGTCTTTCTTATCCACAGCAGAGCGACGGACGCGGTGGCGTCGTCGTGGAGTTTGGCGATACACGATACCGCCGGACGGTCGGTGCGGACATTTGGCGGTCAGGGCGCTCCACCGGACAGCGTGCGCTGGGACTGGCGCGACGACACCCAGAACGTCGTCCCGGCCGGCAGCTATCGCTACCGCCTCGGCTGGCGGGACCGCGACGGGAAACGTTATTGGTCACCGGAGCAGTCGTTGGCAGTGACCCGCCACGTCATGCAGCGGACTTTGACGTTCACGCGGCAACCGACCGGTACGTTACCGACCGGTACACAACCGCCGGTCCTCATCCTCGACCGGGACCACGGCCGGGATCACGACCGGGACCACGACCGCAATCGCGACCGCGGACAAGCGTCGCCGACGGATGAGAAGCAGGACGGTTCCGACGACGACGGTGGTGAATGATCCGGACGATCAGAAACAGTGAAATCGAAATAATGCGGGCCAGAAACCAAACTAGGCAAGGAGCGAGAGCATGAAACGGATGTGGGGACTATTACTCGTAGCCGCGCTGGCGTCCGGCTGTCTGACCGGTACGGTGACCAGCGCGGTGGCGCAGGATTCGCCGAGCGGTGAGCAGCAGGTCGGCCAGACGAGCCGGACCGGTGCGCCCGACGGCGAAGACGAGCTGGTAATCACCGAGTTGGTTAAGGTTTTTATCGACAAAGGCAAGCCGATCACCCACGTGATCATCGCGCTATTGATCGTCGCGATCTTTCTGGTCGTCGATCAACTGCGCGTCCACCTGCTCGAAAGAACGCGGGCGGGCGAGATCGGTTCGACCGACCTCAGACGGGTGAGCGTGGACGAGTTCGGGCGTATCGCCGAGACCGGTCGGCGCAGCCGAGTCGGCCGTCTGCTGACCGACGCGGTCAGCACCTACCACTATTCCCAGGACCTGAGCCTGGTCAACGCCGAGGCGGGGTTCTTCCGCGAGAAGGAGGAGCACCGCTTCAACACCTTCGAGGCGCGGATGGCATTCCTGGCCGATACCGCCGGTGGCCTCGGTCTACTGGGTACGGTCTGGGGAATTTACCGCGGCTTTGCCGCCAAGGCGGTGGTCCAGAGCAACGACGAACTGCTCGCGGCCATGGGTGTGGCACTCGTCACGACGTTCGTCGGCATCGTCGTCTCGGTGATCATCAACTGGATGAGTACCGAGACCGGCGCCGCGGTACGCGGCCGGATCATGGCCGCCATGGGCAAGATCGAAGACTACCGCGAGATCCTGTTGAAAGATCTCGGCGACCGCGCGGCTTAAGGCGAGGGAAGGATAATCATGGGCAGACGAGGCAATTACGGCATGATCATCAGGTTGGTGGACGTCGTCCTGATCGTCCTGTTCGGCTTTCTGATGATCTCCAAGATCCAGCATCAGGTGGACATACCGTTGCCGCACAGCAAGGGCGACAACGAGGTGGCGCAGATCTCTGACGAGGTACTGGACGTTTTCATCCGGACCGACGGGCGTATCCAGGTGGGCTGGATCGACAGCCGCTACCAGATCATCATGCCGCTCAAGAACGACGACGCACTGCTGGCGCGCCAGCGCTACACACAGCTCAAGGAGCTGCTTGCCGAGGCCAACCCGGCCAAGGTACCGATCGCGATCCAGGCCGAGTTCGACGCGCCGACCCAGTACACGGTGGATATGCTCGACGCGTGCAAGGAGCTCGGTATACAGAAGTCGCTCACCTGTTTCGCATTGATCGAAGGCGACGCGTGATGCGGTTGCGAGCAGAGGTAAACCATGACCGGTGATCGGTATCGGGAGATCGATCCTGAGCGGCTCGAGCGCATTCTCTCGCACAAGGTGTCGTCGTACGCCGGTGCGATGATGGTGATGCCGTTGCTGCTGGCGGTCATCGCTTTCGGTACGATCACGTTCCGCGCGGAGCGTTACCAGACACCGGAGATCGCCAGGATTCTTTCGCCGCCGATCCAGACCGCGCCGGAGCAATTTGATTTTTCGAGGACGGATCTACCGGTGCCACAGGAGATGGATTTCGATGTTTTCGCCGACGAGCTGCAGGACCGGCGCGACCAGCAGCCACGACGGCTCGATGCCGCCGCCATCGATCTACCGGCCGCACGCGGTACGGAGTCGCTTTCACCACCGGAGCAAACGATCGACCTGGATATGGGGCCCGACGCAGCGACCGCCAATGGACCCGGTTACGACGGCCCGGCCGACAGCGATCCCGGTCTCTACGACCCGACCGGAGAAATGGCCGCCGGCGTCGGCACAGCCGCCAGCAGCGCGCGGTTGCGGCAGGCCGGCCGCGCTGAGCCGCGCGGTCAAGCGGGTGGCGCCGCGCCGTCCGAAGCGTCGGAGTTCGGCAGCGATGCTGCCGGCGGCATCAGTTCCGTCGGTGACGGCGAGTCGCCGGTGGTCGTCAGCAGGCAAGAGGTCGACCGGCAGCAGGGGATCGGTGTTGTGACCCCCGCCAGCGAGGAGAAGCGGCGACTCACCCGCTGGATCGACAGTCACCCGAGCCCGCTGCGCCCGGCCATCGGGCAAGCACTCGGCTACGACGCCATGAAGCGCGACCGCACCGCCGCGGGCGTCATGCAGGATCCGGACGGCACGGTCTACAGGATGTATTTCCTGCACCGCACCGAGAACGACCTGTTGCGGATTCTGCTGGTCACCGGTGAAACGGCATACCGCATCGATCTACCGGACCTCTACCTCGAAGCCAACCACGTCCAGCGGGGCGGGGTCGGCTATGCAGAGAGTGGTCCGGACAGTGCTTCGATCATCGAGGTTACTCTCGCCGCGGTACCGCAGGTCCCGGCGGAGGTGCCGCAGCTATTCGCAATGGTTCTCGGCTGGCTCGAGACCAAGGGGGAATGATGAGAGGACACCTACCGGTCTACCTGCTGGTTCTGGCGGCACTGACACTGTTCGGGTGTTCGTCCGGACCGAAACCGACGGCGGAGACCGACCTGGACCTCGCTGCTCAGGCGGACGTGGCCGCCGACGGCACTGACGCCACCGAACCGCCAGTCGTACCGGTCGGCCTGGACACGGCGTTCGTGGTGACTGCGGACAGCTCTTACGGCGTCGTGCTGAACGCCGATAGCCTGGCCACGCTGAACGCGGAGTCCGCGGCGCTCCGGCGCCGCGAAGCAGCGGTCGATACGCTGGCCAGCGTGACGCGTTTCTTGCAGCTCGCCGAGGGCGACGACCCGACCGTCTACATGACCAGCGAAGACTCGGCGGTGGTCGGTCATCTGGTTCTGCGCGCGGTCGCCCGCGAGGACGACGGCGCGGCGCTGGCTCTGGAGGTCGAACAGGCGCTGCGCGAACTGGCGGCCCTCACCCGCGGTACCGACGCAGTGGCCGCCGATCTGGCCCGCGACCTGAACGACCCGACCCGCACCGCCGAATCCCAACAGGTACAGGAAGCACTCGCCGGTCTATCCGACAGCAACCGGGCGCTCCACCAACGGCTGACCGTATTGCTGGCCGAACTCGACGCGGCGGCGGTGTTGGCCGACTCGGCGCGCGTGCAGCAGGAAGTGTCGACGCTGGTGAGCGACTACGGGCAAGATCTCGACCACACCTTCAACGAACTGGGGCACGCTGCCCAGCAGATCGGTCCGGCGACCCTCTCGCCGGAAGCGTTGCGCGGGCTGTCGGCGATGCTCTCTGCCAAGCGGGAGGCGGTGGATGTCTTCGCAGAGCGCTGGCAACAGTTCGTCGCCACCGGTAGCCTCGATCTGGCCGACCCCGACCAGCCGTACGACCCAGCACGCCTCTCCCGATGACTGCAGAGGATGCAGGACGACCTGAGGTACCTGGCGCAACAGGCCCAGAACCGCGCCGCGCAGCTCGATGGGGCGGCCGATTTCCAGCAGGAACTCGCCGCACGCCAGGACGCCGAGACGTATCTGCAAGATCTGCAGCGAGTGCTACTGGAACTGAAGGGAATCACCCGCAGCTTGCAACAGAACTACCAGCGCCAGGCGCGGCGCTACTGGGAAGGGCGCATCGCTGCAGTCGCCAGCGAGCAACAAGAGCGCGAACGAATGTACGCGCAACTGGACGCGCTGCTCGCCGCTGAAGGCGAAGGCGAGCGTATCCGTGCCGACGCCGAGCTGGTCGCGACCTACCGCGCTCTGTCGGACCGGTTGATCGCGCAGCGGCGCGCTTACCTGGCCCGCGTCAGCAGCCACGATGATTTGCGGCGCGCGGCGCAGGCCGATCTGGCGCGTGATCTATCGGACCGGGCCCGTGTCCTCGGTCAGCAGAGCGACTTCGCCGCCGCCCGCGCGAGCTATCTGCAGCTGGCCGACGAGAACCCCGGCGAGTACGCCTACCGTTACGAACTGGCGAGCCTCACCTATCACCGTAGCCGGGAGGTGTGGGCCGCTGGCGCAGCGGACTCGTTGCGCGACGCAGCCTGGGACGAACTGGCCGGGTGCGAGGATCTGCTGCTCAGACGCAGCGCTTTCGACCGCGCCATGGACCGGGCGCAACACGAGTTACTCACGATCACCGCCGCCGATGGAGCCGGCGGTGCCAGCGGCCCAACCACTGCCTCCGAGCGTGGTGCGACCACGGCCGGTACCGCCGACGGACCCGTCACGACCGCGGACTGGCGGCCCCGGCTGGCGGACTACCTCCCGGACGCACGCCCGGACTCGAGCGAGTACTACTACCCAGATCTCGTCGCGCGAGCCTGGACCGATCTGGACGGTATGGCTACGGCGCTGGACGATAGCGATGTGCGCGGGTGGCTGCTGAGCATCGACGTCTTGCGCAAGCGTCTGGCGTTCGACGCCGGCGCCGGCGACCGCTTCCTCTACCAGTACGGCCGGCAGATCTACCTCTCCGGCGGTCCGGACGTCGCCGAAGTGCAGCGCGTACTGAAGTACTGGTCGTGGGACGACGGTCACCTCTCGTTGCGTCGGCGCTGGCTGCCGGTCACGCAACTAGCCGACTCGACTACCGCTCTGGCCACCGTCAAGCGCGACTCGCTGGTCGGTCTACTCGCCGACGCCCGCACCGACGGGGTCCAGAGAACATTCGGCTGGCAGGTCGCAACCATCGATTTCACCGGGCGAGATGACTACGATACCGGGCTGGAGAGGATGCACGCGCTGCTCAAAGAGGTGGCCGTTCGGCCCAACCGGAATGCCGAAGTCGGCGCCATCGATTCGACCATCGTCGACACATACCCGGTCTACCTCTTCAACCGCGGTACTTTCTACCAGCAGGAGGGGAAGCGTCGCGAAGCGTTCTACTGCTACCTCGGGGTGGCCGAGCGTTACGCGACCGATGGGCAGACCCGGGCCACCGCGGGGTACTCGGCCGCCGTTTTGCTGGCCGACGGCAACAAACGCGGCGCGCTGAAGCTGGTCCGCCAGGCGACCAACGAGGCGCTGGCGGTGTTGCAGGTTGATCCCGCCGGGTTCGATCCGGAGCTACTGGTCGCCATGTACGAGTTGCGGCAGCGCCTGGCCGGCGACCTCGCCCTGTTCGAGGAGGCGACCGTCGCCCGCGATGAAGCCGGCCGCCTGCGCGCGATCCTCGCCAGTGCGCCGCCCGGTGGCGCGTCATCGGCAGCGGAAGGTGGCAAGTGATGCGCACGTACGGCGATTACCGGTGGAGTCTTGGGCTGGTCGTGCTGTTGCTGTTGGTCGGCCCACCCGCGAACAGCCAGGACGATTCGGCCGCCGACTCCGTGGCAGACGAGCAGACCGCCGAGCAGACCGCCGAGCAAACCGCCGAGCAAACCGCCGAGGTCCCGGACTATCTGCGCGACCTGCAGGAACTCGCTCGCGAGCGTCTCGCAGAGGATGAGGCCACGGACGCCGGCACCGCTGCCACGACGAGTCTGCGGTCCGGCCCGGTCACCGGCGAAGAGTACGGTCGGTTCGTGGAACGGGCTCGGTTCACAGGTAACGTCGATCCCGGTCTCGTGGTGCTCACACGGCCGGTGGTGCCCCGCGTGGTGGTACGCGACCGCAGCGCCATCGAATACCTCTTCCAGTGCTGCGCGTACGACGAGGCGTCCGCCGCCGAGATCGCCTTCGTCGAGATCTACGATCTGGGCGCGGCCGGTATCAGCAACGGCGATGTGCTGGTCACTCACCCGTCGGGCAATAGCTATGTCTTGGCCGGGCTGGATCCCGCCTTCCTCGCTGCGGCGTCGGCCTGGGAAAAATCGGATCATCAGCAATACGCGGCCTTCCACCGCGAGACCGCGTACATGGCCGACCTGGTGACCGAACTCTCGCCACCGGATATGTACGACTGGCAGGCGCCGCCACCGGATCTACCGTCTGACCTGGAGCACGACGCCGCGCTGCGCGCCATCTGGGCCGGGGTGCACCAGGCGATCCGCGACCAGTATGGCGTCGAGCCGCTGGAGATCCACTTCGCGAGGGACGACACGACCACGTCGCTGGAGGTGTGGGGGTTCGAGCCCGATTCGCTGCGCTTCAACTACGTCACCGTCGGCAGCGGCCAGACGCGCAACGATCTGTTGACGGTGACGGTCCGCGATACGATCTTCGAGACGTTGAGTTCTTTCCTGGATGTCCTGGTGATCCACGAAAGCCGGGTCGACACCGTCTACCGAGCGGCGCCGGCAGACCCGAATTCTCGGTAGCCCTCGGGATCGGATCGCTGCGCTGCGAACCAGACTGTTTCACTGCGCGGGGAAATCGTGTAGAATACCCGGTGGATTGCAGTTTCAACCGATAGCTTCCGCCCTCACGAGGCCGACCGCGGTGAACACGAATTTGACCATCCAACACATCCAGGCGACCGATGTCGGTCTGGTGCGCGAATCCAACGAAGATTACGTCACCCATGTCCAGCGCGACGGTGAGTACCTGTTCGTGCTCGCCGACGGTATGGGTGGTCTACCGGGTGGCGAAGTGGCCAGCCAAGTCGCCAGCGAAGCGGCCCGCGATCACTTCCTGCTGCGGACCCGTGTCGAGCCCGGCATCATCCTGGAGGAAGCGCTCCTCGCCGCGCATCGCGCCTGCCGTGAAGTGCAGGTTCAACGCCCGGAACTGAGCCGCATGGGCACGACCCTCGAACTGGCCCTGGTCCACGACAACGAGCTGTGGTGGGGCCACGTGGGCGACAGCCGCCAGTACCTCGTTACCGACGGCGGACGACGGTGTTTGCAACTGACGGTCGATCACACGTTGGTCCAGGGATTGGTCGACCAGGGTATCCTTTCGGTTGAAGACGCCCGCCACCATCCACACCGCAACTTGCTGAGTTCGGCGATCGGTACCGGTGACCGGCCACGTCTGGATATCGCCGCCGAATCGCTCGTACTCGAGGCCGGCGACTGCCTCGTCCAGTGTTCGGACGGGCTGACCGACCTGGTTTTACCCGCGGAGATCGGCGAGATCGTCGGTGGGCGGGACACACCGGTGGCGCTGGATCGCGTGTGCGCGGACCTGATCGAACTGGCCAAACGGCGCGGTGGGCACGACAACATCACCGTCCAGGTTGTGCGTTGGGTGACCGCGTAAGGCCGGCAAGGTGACCGCGTAAGGCCGGCAAGGTGGCCGCGTAAGGCTGATAATCTCGCACCAACAGGCGACAAAGCATGCAAGGCATTTGTTATCAGGTTTTTGGGCGTATATCGACCTCCGGTCCGACAGGTTAGAGATTTAACAGCTAGCGCCGATATACGAGGATGAATTCCGTTTTCAATACCCCTCAAAATCAGCTATCTTCCAGCTATCAGTTATATTTGGTGCTATATGATGGCGCTCGGTGGCGCCATAGTATTTGTCAAACGAATAACATCTTTTCTTGACTACCTCCGGACTGCTACCTAATTTTTCTGCCAGGATAATGGGTCTATTCGGCGGTGAGTCTATCGCCGCGTTAGCTGGGAAGGCCACCGTTCTTGACTGGCGATCGCACGTGCGCCGGAGACGATCGGTCGAACCAAAAAGGAGCACTGATGGCTACAAACGAAACCCCCTTACTGGATGAACTGGAGAAGGGCCCGTGGCCAAGCTTCGTCACGGAAATCAAGCGGGCCGCGGCCGGGAACGAAATGGCCAAGGACGTACTTCTCCAGCTGGAGAAGTCCTACCGCGACAAGGTGGGGTACTGGAAACACGGCGGCATCGTCGGCGTGATGGGCTACGGCGGCGGTGTGATCGGCCGCTATAGCGCGTTGCCGGAGGAATTCCCCAACGTCTCTCACTTCCACACGCTGCGTGTGAATCAGCCGTCTGCCTGGTTCTACACCGCGGACGCGTTGCGGAGCATCTGCGACATCTGGGAGGAGCACGGTTCAGGGCTGACCAACATGCACGGCTCGACCGGTGACATTATTCTACTCGGTACCCGTACCGAACAGCTCGAACCGGTATTCGAGAAACTCACCGCGCACGGCTTCGACCTCGGCGGATCCGGTTCGGACGTGCGAACCCCGAGCTGTTGCAACGGTATGGCCCGCTGTGAATTCGCCTGTTACGACACCATGGCGGCCTGCTACGACTTCACGCAGGAGTACCAGGACGAGCTGCACCGTCCGGCGTTCCCGTACAAGTGGAAGTTCAAGTTCTCCGGTTGCGCCAACGACTGCGTGGCGGCCATCGCGCGTTCGGACCTGTCGATCATCGGCACCTGGCGCGACGACATCAAGATCGACACCGCCGAGATCAAGGCATATGCCGACGGCGGTATGGACATCGAGAGCGATGTCTGCGGGAACTGTCCTGCCCACTGCATCGACTGGGACGGCAAGCAGCTGGCCATCGACAACTCGCTCTGCCTGCACTGCATGCACTGCATCAACGTCATGCCCAAGGCGCTTGCCCCCGGCGACGACAAGGGCGCGGTGATCCTGATCGGAGCGAAGGCGCCGATCATCGAGGGCGCGCTGCTCAGTAGCGTGTTCATGCCGTTCATTAAGATGGAGGCGCCCTACCGCGAGATCAAAGACGTGGTCGAGGAGATCTGGGATGTCTGGTGCGAGGAGGGCAAGGCCCGTGAGCGCATCGGCGAATTCATCCAGCGCGTCGGACTCGGTGACTTTCTCGAGGCGATCGGCGTCGAGCCGATCCCGGAGATGGTCGCGGTCCCGCGTGAGAACCCCTACATCTTCTACGAGGAATTCTTCGAAGAAGACGACGAAGAAGGGGAAGATGAGTAGTTCCGGGAGCTGGCAACGCGTGGAATTTAGCTCGGGTCTGCGACCTCGGCCAACACGTAAAGGAAGTGAGTAATAATGGCTGAACCTGCCAAGAGGATCACCGATATCGGACCGCCTCACTACGAGAAGTTCCTGCCTCCCGTGATCAAAGCGAACTACGGGAAGTGGAAGTACCACGAAATAGTAAAGCCGGGCGTGCTGGTGCACGTCGCCAAGTCCGGCGACAAGCTCTTCACCGTGCGCATGGCATCGCCGCGGATAATGTCCATCCAGACGATCCGCTGGATCTGCGATCTGGCCGACAAGTACTGCGGTGGTCACCTGCGATTCACAAGCCGCAACAACGTGGAGTTCTTGACCACCGAAGAAGCGAACATCGATCCGCTGATCGCCGACATCGAAGCTGGCGGTTATCTGGTCGGCGGCGTCGGTGCCTGCATCTCCAACATGGTCCACACCCAGGGCTGGATACACTGCCACAGCGCGGCCACCGACGCCTCCGGCGTGGTCAAGGCGGTCATGGACGACCTGGCGCCGTACTTCCAGTCCACCGATCTACCTGCTAAATTACGTATCGCACTGGCTTGCTGTCTGAACATGTGTGGCGCCGTGCACTGTTCGGATATCGCGATTCTCGGTGTGCACAGACGGCCGCCGACGGTCCACGACGAATCGCTGCCGAAGATGTGCGAGATCCCGACCACGGTGGCCTCGTGTCCGACGGCGGCGATCCGACCGGTCTCGGTCGATGGTAAACCGAGTGTCGAGGTGCTCGAGGACAACTGCATGTTCTGCGCGAACTGCTTCACGGTTTGCCCGAGCATGACCATGGCCGATCCGTTGAACGACGGCATCTCGATCTGGGTCGGCGGCAA
>JAUVBS010000473.1 GCA_030591105.1 bacterium
AAAGAGGTAAGCAAGCTACTCAAAGCGGAGCCCGGCGAGCGGTTCAATCTCAGTCAGGAGGAGATCGACAAATACCGCTCGCTGCAGCCGGTTGACGGTCGCGCGCACCTCGTGGTATCGAGCGCCTTGGCTGACATGCTGCAGAGGCGATTTCTGGATTATCTCGGGGGCGGTCTGGCCGCCGTCGAACCCTACGAGCGCAAAGCAGGCAAGCGTGCTTCAGCGCGACAGGAGCTCACGACCGCCTTTTTGTCGCTCAAACTCGTGCAGAAGCATTTCCCGACATTTTACGCGAGCCTGTCCGGTTTCCCAGTGCAGCTGCCGGAGGATACCGAAAGCCGCTTTTTCTGGATCAAGCGGCTGGCCGATGATCGGCCCGCTTTTGTGCTCGCCCATCGTTTGGTCGAGCGCAAGGCAGACTATACGGTCGCGATGGATCTTCAATACTACGCACAGCATTCCTACAATTCGATGCTGACACTGGTGGCCTGCGTACCCCACGAGGAGGGCACGCTTGTAATATCAGGCGTCCGCATTTTCACCGATCGGGTAACCGGGTTTGCCAGCGGCATTCGAAAGGGAGTTGGCAGGAAACATTTCGCCGAGGCGATGACCGAGTATTTCCGGGACATGCGCCAGGCGCTCGAAGGTAAATGAGACTACGAGAGTAGCCACCTGAGGTGTATTTCCGCTCGCAGCAGGGAGCTGGTGAGATATGCGGGTTAAGCTTTCAGCTCCTGCGGCGCGGTTGGCGCCAGCGGTCGTGGTACCACAGCCACTGTTCGGGCCGTTCGCGGATGATCGCTTCGGTGATTTCCATGTACCGCCGGGTGAGGGCTCTTTCTTCGAGTTCTTCGCTATTGAGTTCATCGTGATATACCGGTTCGCCGAACCGCACATGGTAGTGACCGGGCCTTTCCGTCAGGGCGAAGACCGGCACAACTGGGGCGCGTGTTCGGGCTGCGAAACGCGCCAGAACCGGGTGAGTAGAAGACGGCTGACCGAGAAACTCCACCTCGATGCCTTCACCCTCACGGGCCCGCTGGTCGATAAGGATGCCCACCGCGGTGCCTTTGGCGAGGCAGCGCAATACACCGCGAGCGATCTTGTCGCGGCCGAGCACGGAGTTGCCGAAGCGGGTCCGCAGGCGGCGGAGTTCGGTGTCGAGAAACGGGTTGTCGAGCGGCCGGTTGATGACCGGCAAGCCGTGCGGCAGCAGCAGTCCGGCCACCAGGGCGGCCACCTCCCACTGTCCGATGTGCGCCGACAGCAGAAAGATGCCCTTCCCACCGGCGCGGGCTAACGCAGTCTCCAGGTGGTCGCGGCCCGAGATCGTCACCTCGGCCATGAGGCGTTGCGGGTCGAGACTCAGCACGCGCAAGGAGTCGAGGGCCACGCGGCCAAAGTGACGAGCCACCGCAGCCTCCAGCTGACGGCGTTCGGCATCGGTCATCTCGGGGTAGACCAGGGATAGGTTGGCGGTCAGGATGCGGCGCCGTCTTCGACCCAGCGACAGATACAGCGCCCCGGCGCCGTTGCCCAAACGTGCCAGGGCCGCCGGACCGAGCACACCTGCACCGAGACGAGTCAGGCGGTAGGCGAGGTACTCGAAACCGTTGCGCAGAACCGAGCGGCGACGGCTCACGGCGTCACCTCCGACAACCGCTTCCGGAGCTGCTGCCGGCCTGCGCGAACCTCCGCCACGTACAGCAAGATTCGTGGTGATCCCATCAAAACAGCAGAATCACGCTTCCGGCGACGGTCAATAGAATGTTGGCGAAGGCGTACGCGCCGGTGTAGCCGAGCGCGGGCAATGAACTCCGAGCCTCTTTGGTCACAATGCTCAGCGAAGCGCCGCTCGTCATCGATCCTGTGATCGCGCCTAGCAGAAATACTGGATTCAGCTTGAGCACCTTACGCCCAAACAGGTATCCGAGCGCGACCGGCACGGATGTCACGACCACGCCGGCCAGGAATAGACTCGGACCGGTCTCCTTCAGAGTGTCGATGATGCCCGATCCCGCACGCAGGCCGACGCCGGCCATGAATGCCGTCAGACCCAACTCCATGAACAACCAGCGTGCCGCTCCGGGCACCCCCCCAAAGGTCGGATGGATCGCTCGCAGATAGCCAATGACAAGCCCCGACACCAGAAGTCCACCCGCCGTGCCGAGTCCTACTGAAATTCCGAAGATCGAAATGGAGAC
>JAUVBS010000465.1 GCA_030591105.1 bacterium
CTAATTATTTATGGTGGTTATCAAATAGTTGCGAAACAATGAGCCGAAGCGATACCAGCACGCAGCGGCCACTCCGAACGCGGTCCATCGAATGGAACTGCTACCAATAACAAGGCCCATCTCCCACAGTGCTCCCCCAGGGATCACGCCGGACCTCCCGAGGATCACGCCGGGGACCTCCCAAGGATCACGCCGTTCCCCTCGGGGATCACGCCCGACCCCCCGGGGGATCCTTTTACCCGCCGCCAGCACCACCCATTCGCACCGGAATCCATCGCCTGTATCGCACATCGCGATTCGTTCGAACACTCGTTCGATTTTGCCCTAGTTCCTGCTCCGTGAATATGAGATGATGACCACCTCTCGACAGACCCGGACGCTCTGAGCCGCACTGCAGTTGTGCCTCTTCCGACCGTGGTTCACGTACGTCCGGGACGCGTACCTATGCGTCGGCGTGTACCGCCCACGAAAAGGAGCTGCGATGATCGTCGGTGTGATCGGCTCAGGTTCCATCGGGCCCGACCTGGCCTACGGCTATATCTCCGCCCTCGCCAAAACAGGGGGCGGCAAGGTCTACCTCCTGGACATCTCACAGGATGCTCTCGCCGCGGGCATGAAGCGGATCGACGGGTACGTCGGGAAGGGTCTGAGCCGTGGCAAGCTCAACCCGCGGATCGCGGCGACCGTCCGTGACGGCGTGGTGCCGACGACGGACATGAAGGATCTGGCCGACTGCGATTACGTCATCGAGGCGGCGACGGAAAACCTCGAGATCAAGCGGAAGATCCTGGCCGACCTCGAAGCGGTCGTCCGCCCGGACTGTCTGATCGGTTTTGCCACTTCGGGCTTGCCCCGCGCCCAGATTGCCGCCGACACCAAGCACCCGGAACGTTGCTTCGTCAACCATCCCTTCTTCCCGGCCTGGCGTTCGCCGCCGATGGAGGTCGTGCTCTCGGGCAACGAGCAGTACGACCAGCAGATGCTCGCGACCCTCAAGCTTCTGGGCAAGGTGCCCATCGTTGTTGCCGACGTGCCGTGCTTCGCCGCCGACGACATCTTCTGTAACTACTGCGCCGAAGCGGCGCGGATCCACGCCGAGGGACTGGCGACGCCGGCCCAGGTGGACCGGATCGTCAACGAGGCCATCGGTGGCGGCGGCCCCTTCAACGTGATGGATCTGACGAAGGGCAACCTGCTCAATGTCCACTGTCTCGAATTGATGCGCGATGCGCCGACGGGCAGCGAGTGGTTCGAGCCGCCGGCCATCTTCAGCGAACAAGCCAATACGCCGTGGCACGACCCGGCCAACCCTGGTGATCCCAGTCACGACGACGCGGTCCGACAGCAGGTGCTCGACCGCATCCTGGCGGTCGTGCTGGGCCGGACGCTGTTTGTGGCCGACAACGAGATCTGCGCACCCGGCGCGTTGAACTGGATGACTCGCAACGCGCTCGGGTTCGGGAGCGGCTTGCTCGACCTCGCCGCCGAGCTGGGCGGCGACCGCGTCCACGAGATCTGCACCGCCTACGCCGCCGCCAACCCGGGCTTCGAGATCCCGCCGAGCATTGCGAATCGACAGCTGCCCGAGTTCTACCGCAACCTCGTCGTCGAACACGACGGTGATATCGCCGTGGTCACCATCTGCCGACCCGAGGTGATGAACGCGCTGAACGAGCAGACCCTCGAGGAACTGAAGACCGAATTCGCTCGACTCGCCGGGGACGATACGGTCGCCGGCGTGGTGCTGACCGGCTTCGGCGGGTCGCTGGCGGGTGCCGACATCATGGAGCTCGCAGCCCTGAAAACCAGCGCCGAGGCGGAACAGAAGTGCTTGCACGGTCAGGCGATCCTCTCTGCCATCGCCGCGCTGGACAAACCGGTGGTCGTGGCGATCGACGGTCCGGTCCTCGGCGGTGGCGCGGAATTGTCGATGGCGTGCCACGCTCGCGTCGTCGGGCCCGGTCTGTTGCTCGGTCAGCCGGAGGTCAACCTCGGCATCACCCCCGGCTACGGAGGCACGCAGCGACTGCCGCGTCTGGTCGGTGTGACCAAGGGCATCGAAATGCTGCGCACGGGCGCTCCGGTCGGCGCCGCGGCGGCCTGTGAACTGGGGTGGGCCAGCGGCGAACCGGCTGCCGACTTCGTGGCCGCGGCCAAGCAGCTGATACGCAGCCACCTGGCCGGCGACGTCACTCTGGCTCCGGTCTCCGCCGATCCGCTGACCCTACCGGCTGAACTACCGGCCGTGGACATCGGCCACC
>JAUVBS010000190.1 GCA_030591105.1 bacterium
CGATGAAAGGGCTGCCGGGCGACGATGCGACCATATCAATACCGCCGCCGGTCAAATAGAGCGTCAAATCGCTCTGGTCGGCCTGTGCGGTCACCGTGCCTTCGATGAACGGGGTCAACGCGCCGACGAGACCGATGGTCACGACCTCGGCCGTGATGCTCGGATCGGACAGCGGCGTCGCGCCGGTGACCGGTAGCGGTTCGGTGAAGATGTTGTAGGTGGCGCCCGACTCACGGCCGCGCACCGTCAGCACCTCGCCGTACTCGGGTACAATGGTGATCGTCACCTGGCCACTGGTGTTCGTCACCGCTTCGAGGCCGTCCACACCGTACCCCTCGACGTAGATCGCCACATCGGCCATACCCGTACCGTCGTCCGGATCGGTGACCGTCACGGTCACGTCGGTCGCTTCACCGACCGGTACGGTCGCCGGTTCGATGGCGATGTCGGCCGGGACAATGGCCAGCAATGTCTCCGCGTAGGTCTGCTGGTTGTAACCGAAGACGGTCAGTTGAACTTCACCAACTGTCTCGACTGGGTTGACCAGCTCGATATCGACGTGGCCGCCCGCGTCGGTCACCCCGACGCCATGCAGCACACCGTCACCGTAGAGCGCACAGGTCACACCGGGCAGACCGGTATCGACGCTGAAATACTCAGCGAACAACGGTACGACCGGAGCGTGGACGACCGTCAACTCGTTGGGCGTGTCGGTGCGGACCTGCAGTGAGCAGTCACCGAAGATGTTGTACTGCTCCACCAGTTGGGTACCGGTACCACCGGGGTACTCGTCGAGGACCTTCATGATGCCGTAGAAACAGATCGCGCCGATTTCGTTGGCCTCACCCGCCACCAGCACATCGATGGCCTCGGCCTGCATCACACACGGTGGGACCCACGGGGTGCTGGTCGATGCGGAGTACATGGCGACGGCCCCGTGCGGTTGATCGGGGGTGCCGACACGCAGCCACGCCTCGGCGAAGCACTCGTCGTTGGAGAAGTCGCCGTTGGAGCAGGAGACGTCCAGAATCCACGGCTGAGCCCAACCGTTGGTCAGGGCATAGACGTTGCCGATGTTAAACGGCGGGTTCGACCATGAGACACCGGAACCGTGGCCGATGTAATTGATCAGGCTGCGGCCGTCGTTCACCGCGGCGGTGATGTGAGCGGCGGTTGCCGAGGGTTGGTAGATCTGATCGACATCGGTGAAGGTGTAACCGAGCAGGTCGTCGCGTAGCCAGTTGGCACGCTCGTAGTCGGGCGGAGATCCCTCGTTACTCGCCAGGCCGGTTGCCATGTGATACCAGTCGCCGCCGGCATCGGGCTGCTTTTCGTAGCGGATGAATTTGTTGATCTGCTTCTGGATGTCGATCGGGTTGGAGCCCGAGATCCGCGAGATGAAGAAATCGGGATAGAGGTCGCTACCCTCGACCATGGCGTAACGCGTGTCGTCGTCGGCACCCTCGTTGGTGCCGGAATAACACGGCAGCTGCGGCCGATCGCCGACCAGGACGACATAGGTCAACCCATTATCGGAGAAATAGCGCTCGTTGATGGCCGTCTGGATACCGGCTACCGTGCCGCCGCAGCTGCTCGTCGTGATCAGCTCGACAGCCATGCCGCGCTGACTCTTCCACTCGACGAACGGGGCAATCGTACCCACGAACGCGTCGTAGCAGACGATCAGGAGCGGACCGCCGGTGGCGATCGGTTGGTACTTGGCGCCGCCGTCGTAGTTGACGAACCCGTGGTTGTAGATGCCAGCGAATTGCGGATCGATGCCGGCGCGTTCGATGCGCTGCTTGGCGTTGACGCCGCCGGCACCGCTGGTCTGGACCTCGACGGTCAAGCTGCGCAAAGCGAGCAGGACACCGCGCGTCGCATCCCAGCGCAGCGCGTTGACCCGCACATTCACACCGCGCCAGTCACGCACGATGTACGGCTGGCCCAACTCGATCTCCGTGGCGGGGAACACACCACCGGCGCGGTAGATATCCTCGAACACGTACGGCACCGTGGCCGGATCGACGGTACGTAGGATAACGCCCTTGGACGGGACGACCGGTGTGGTGTCGATCTCGATCCATTCGCTGGTGACGATTCGCGCCGAAACTGAGCCCTCGTCGGCGATGATCAGTTTCACCGTTACGTACGGTAGCTGGGGCAGACCGCGTTCGAGACGTTGCACGTGTCCGGGCAGCATCACCTTGGCATAACTCTGGCCCTCGATGGCGACCGCGTCGGTCTCGAAGCCAGGCACTATTATCTCGACAGCCACGGTGCGGTCGTCTTGAGCAACGGTACGCACGACCGGTTGGCCCGGCGACGCGCCGTCGATGCTCACCCAAACGGCCTGAGCGGTCGTCGTTCCCCACAGCACTGCGCCGATGCAGAGCGTTACGCGCAAAATATTCGTCATTACCATCCGTGTCATCGTATCCTCCCGACTTGGCTCGATCACAACTACCCACCATGGCGGCAACATACAATCTTACCATCCGGCGGACACCGCAGGCAATACGGACCCACGCCACAACGGATAGCCACACCTCAGACCGCGCACTGGCAGCTGATACCCCCTTTTTAAAACCGCTTAATCCCGTGCCGCGCGCAGAGCTAGTCCGGACGCAGCAAAGCGCTCAGCCGACGGGGAACGATGATCTCTGGCGATTAACATGAGAGGGCGGCCGCTCGGGCCGCCCTCCTGGAAAGTTCACGAAATCGTTACAATATCACGCCTTACTGCATGATCGCGTCGTTGTCGCCGCAGTCAGTCGCCCAGCGGCCCTCGTAGAATCCACCTGGAGTGACCGGTAGGTGATACGCGCGGCCGCGCAGGAAACCGTCGATCTGACCGGACGCGGATGCCCACTCGCCGCGAAAACTGGCCCAGCTATTTTCCTCAGCGGACGGTTCCCAGGTGCCTCGTAAAAAGCCCCTGAAACGACCGAGGCGGTCGATGTACTTGCCGAAGAATACACGCGTCCCTTCGGCGTTGATACCGTACGCCCCGCGCATGTAGCCACGCAGGTGTCCGTGCCCCGCCAGCCAGCGACCGCGGAACCGACCCCGAACACCATTCGTATCGATGGCGGCCTCTTCAGGCGTGAGAGGAGCCCACCGTCCGGAGAGAAAGCCAACCGGACAGGCGTTCAATTCGGCGAGGGAAAAGCCGTTGAAGTGGGCGCCGTTACCGACGGGCGCCACCTCGAATACTTCGTCCAGTTCGGGCAGCTCCGTCACCAGGAACGTCTGCGTCAAGGGGCCGGTCTCGAAGTGCAAATAGTTCGGCTCGATCGGATCATCCTGCCCGCCTTGCGGAGGTTCGATGATCTCGAGCACCAGACCGTCGAAGTGCCGGCCGGTGTGTGAGACGAAAGCCACCGTTTGGGGATCCAGACGCGGACGGACGATATGGTCGAACGGTCGCTCGAAACGGATCACCCGGCGGATGATCACGATACCGCGGTCGACGCGGATCTGGCCGGTCCAGTCCAGCAACGCGCCAACGTCGTCGTCGTTACCGCTGCTGTCGACCGGGCCGTCGAGCATGCCCCATTTCACCCGCAGGAACGTAAAGCGCGGCCGGTCCGGATCGCCGGGATCGCCAGGTTCCTGACCGGCGGCGCGCAAAGCGGCAACCTGTTCGGCAATGGCCGGATCTTCGAGTAGAGGATCGTCCACCTCACCTGCGTCGTCGTCCAGCCCAGCCATCATCAGCGACGGATCGCCGAACGCCTCGTCTTCGTCGGTGGCGGTCAGACCGCCGAATTCAGCGTCCATATCGATCTGATCGTAGTCGTCGATGCCGATCCCGCTGGTAACGGCCGGGTCGCTGCTGTCCGCGCAGCCGGCCAACGCAATGGCCATGGCCAGAGCCAGACCAACCGCGGTTAGTACTTGTGTCTTCATGATCGAACCTCCCGGGCTGCGCGACTGCGCGAGGCCGGTGTGCCGTGAAAGCCCGGCTAAGTCACTGACCGTCCGGACCGATGTGCGAAGAAAATGCAACGCGTCGCAACCGACCTGCCTGCAGAGCCGATGCCAATCATTGCACTATCTCGTAATGCATTTTACACCATCAAGTTGAGCTATAGTGCTGAAATGAGATCCGCACGGCGCCGCCCCAGAAGTGTACCGGGAGGACCACCCTCTCCCCCTACCGGTACACCGCAAAGAAGGCGCCGATTGCGCGGCAAGAGCAGCGCTTGGATCGCACTACACCGCTACCGCTACTGCCGCCGTCGGCGACCTGGTCATGATGCGGCGGTTGCTGGCGTCGGAATGAAAAGGCCCCCCGGGGGGTTTTCGCGATGGCCAAACCGAGGGGCCAAGCCGATTCGGGGTGCGCAAGGCTGGTTGTCGCCATTGCCAACGGCGATTCGGCAGCGAACCAGCAGGACACATCTTTCAAGCCACGACCTACAGGCCGCGTTTGACCCGTATCTTGAGCGCGATCAACTCCTCGTGGCGTAGGCCGAGCACCGACGCCAGCTTGTGCAACAAGGCGTCTTCGTGAGCCTCCAGCTGGCCATCGCTGTAGACGACCTGCCAAAACTGCTCGAGTACCGTCAGCTTCTCGCCGTGTGAATAGTGCTCGTTGATCAGGCGGGCGAACTGGTAGAGATCGGTGGCGTCGTCATACTCCTGCTGGGCGAGAGAGAGCAACCGGTCCGCTTCGGCCTCGGTGATCCCGAAACGCTGGCGCAGCAACGAGACGATGGTGGCCCGCTCGGCGTCGCTGAATTCGTCGTCGGCGTGGGCGACTTCGAGCAGCAGCGCGCAGGTGGCCACCTGCAACCGTGCGTCGTCCGTAGCGGCCACGGCCGGCTCCGGCGCCATGCGGTCATCGAAGAAACGTTGGATCGCTTCGATCACGTTCACTCTCCTTCCGTCGGTACAGTTGCCGCAGACGTCCGCTGACGTCGCCACGTGCCTTTCGGCCAGGTCAACACCTCGTACGCAATGGTACCGGCGTGCTCGGCAAGTTCTTCGACCGTGATGACCTGCTCTCCTTGCCGGCCGAGCAAGACCGCATCGTCGCCGGTTTTCAC